>DATIEQ010000250.1:0-4911 GCA_035455665.1 Gammaproteobacteria bacterium
CATCGTGGGCGACATCAAGCACTCCCGGGTGGCGCGCTCCGCCGTGCAGGCTCTGAGAACGCTCGGCACCCGCGACATCCGCCTCGCCGGGCCGAGACCGCTGCTGCCGAAGCAGGGCGAGCTCAAGGGCGAACTGTATACCGACGCGGACCAGGCGATCCGCGGCGCGGACGTGGTCATGATGCTGCGCATCCAGAAGGAGCGCATGCGCGCCGGCACCGTGCCGAGCACGTCCGCATACTTCAAGCGTTACGGGCTCACCACCGCCCGGCTCAAGCTCGCGAACCCCGGCGCGCTCGTCATGCACCCCGGCCCCATCAACCGCGGCGTGGAACTCGCGCCCGAGGTGGCCGACGGGCCGCAGTCGGCGATACGCGCGCAGGTGGCGAACGGCGTCGCCGTGCGCATGGCGGTCATGAGCGGGTTCTACTCCTGATGGGCGGAGCCAACGAGAAGCCCCACCGCGGCACGATCTTCCTGGAGGACGCCGAAGTCCTCCGACACGATCGCTTTCCCGGGGAGCAATACGTGCTGCGCCTCAAGGCGCCCCAGTGCGCGGCCCACGCCCAGCCCGGAAGCTTCGTGCACGTCACCTGCGATGCGGCGCTGCCCATGCGCCGGCCCATGTCCCTGATGCGGGTCTCGCCTTCCGAGGGCTGGGTGGAATGTCTCTACAAGGTGGTGGGCGAAGGCAGCCGGCTCTTGGCGGCGCGCCGCCCCGGCGAGACGCTGAGCTGCCTAGGACCCATCGGTAAGCCCTTCTCGCTCCATCCCGAACGGCCGCGGCCGCTGCTGCTCGGCGGCGGGGTCGGCATACCGCCCATGGTGTTCATCGCCGACGCGCTGCGCCAGGACAAACGCGTTGCCTGGAAACCGCTCGTGCTCATGGGTTCGGAAGTGCCCTTCCCCTTCAAGACGCGCCCCTCGACCATCCTGGTCCCGGGGATGCCGGAGGGGGTCATCGCCTGCATGCCGCTCATGGAGGACTGGGGCATCCCCAGCCGGCTCGCGAGCAAACAGGGCTACGCAGGCTGCTTCGACGGGTTCATCACCGACTTAGGCAGAGCCTGGCTCAAGACGCTGGATAGGAAACCGCTCGCCGAGGTGGAGATCTTCGCCTGCGGACCGACACCCATGCTGAAAGCGGCGGCGCTCCTCGCCCAGGAATTCGGAGTACCGAGCCAGGTGTCGCTCGAGGAGTTCATGGCCTGCGCGGTCGGTGGCTGCGCCGGCTGCACCGTGGAGGTGAAGACGCCGGAGGGCCCGGCCATGAAACGCGTGTGCGTGGATGGACCGGTGTTCGACGGCGCGAGTGTATTTCCGGCGGGCTAACTCAGATACAGCTACCTCTAAAAAAACAAGGCGCCCTGAGGCGCCTTGTTTTTTCATCACCAAAAACCGTATCAGGGCGTTACGATAGGATAAGCCGCGAGCTTCGGATATTGTTCTTTGAACATCTTCTTGAACCCGGGCCAATCGTAATTCTGGTCCACATATATACCGCCGCCATGGACACGCGGAGCCAAGTTGCCGCTGTAAGCAACCTTGCCAGCGATGACATCAAAACAGACGCCATGCTTTGGATCGCTCTGTGTGATGTAGTAATTTCCAAAGCTGTAGCGAGTGATGCAATAGCTACCGGCGGGCACCACGAATGCAAAAAGATGCACGCCAATGTCGACGTGGTTGATCTCGATCGTGGGCGCGCTGTTGTTGTCGGCCGATTTGATGTAGATCGCATTCAGCGGATCCAGTGTGTCCAAGATCACGGCCGCTATGCCTTGATCTGGTTGTAGGTTTGTGTCCTGATCCGGTTGCACTGGATCCAATCCACAACCAGTCAAAAAAGCTGCGCTTAAGCCGATAACTACCCAAATATGCGCGCAAGGATGCCCGATCATAGCTTGGTACTCCTTTGTGGATATTGTCCGAGTTCCGAATGCACTATCCCCAATGGCCCCGTCGACCACTGCGCCGGCAGGCACATCAAGGCGGCGGTGGCGCCTTGTTGGCATCCGCGGCGCCAGTCTTGACCACTGCGTCACCCACGTTTTCATCTATGAACTTAATCATACGGGTGTATAACTCGAATTTATCCTCCGGCTTCCTGAAGCCGTGCACCTCGTACGGATCGAACAGATACACATACTTCTTTCCGGCGGCGTCCATCGCGGCCCGGAGTTCCTTCGCGTTGTCGGGTACGACTCTCTCATCCCTGCCCCCATAAGCGATGAAGACCGGCACCGTGATCTTGTCCGCATTGAAGACGGGTGAATACCTCTTCAGCTCCGCTGTATCGTTGCCGCGTACGATCTCCAGATAATTGCGTCCGCTCGCGGAGCGGTGCACGTCGCCATACTTCGCCTCGAGTGTCAGGTCGTACACACCCACATACCCGACGGCGCATTTATACAATTGCGGGTAACGGATCACATTCTCGAGTGCCGCATAGCCGCCGTAGCTTGCTCCATATATACAGATACGATTCGGATCGGCGATGCCCTGCTGGACCGCCCATTGGACAGAGTCCGCCAGATCGTCCTGCATAGTGGTACCCCAGTTACGGTACCCCAAATCCTGGAACTTCATTCCATAACCGCCCGAGCCACGAAAATTTACTTGCAGCACGGCGTAGCCGCGACTCGCGAAGAATTGCACCTCCGGGTCCCAACCCCAGTAATCACGTATGCCGTGCGGCCCGCCGTGCGGCAGGAGGATGAAAGGCAGATTCTTGGCCGCTTTTCCTACCGGCGTAGTCAAGTAACCATGCAGCGTGAGACCGTCCCGGGTCTTCAACGCTACAGGCTGCATGGATGCCATTTTGTCCGGATCGATCTGGTCTAGAGCACTGAAAAGATAATCCGCTTTCAAAGTCTTGCTGTTGAACAGGTAGTAATCGCCGGGGTTTCGGTCGCTACCTACGAAGACCACCATCAACCCGCCATCCTGGGTCGCGCTGGTTATATGTACCTCTTGCCCTGGGAATGCCTGACCTAGTGCCAACAACACCGCAATTTCGGGATCCTTCTGGTCGATCACATGCAGCTCGGACAGTCCCGGATCAGTCTCCACCGCCAGGATGTCGTGGCGATTGTTCGCATAGTCGCCGATGAAATACGTCTCCACGTCAAAGACCGGATCCGAGAACAGGTCGGTGACAGCCATATCTGCCGGGTTGACCCGGTATATGCCGAGCGTGGAATCCGGGGTGCGGCCGTGCCAATAGAAGGTCTTGCCGTCTTGCGCCATCATGATCGGACCCACGTCATCATCGGCGGCGTCCGCGCCCTTGAACAATGCGCTGAGATCCTTCCAGTCTGCCGAGTCTCCGGCATCACGGTAGAACAACTGCCGGCTGCCGTCGTAGTTCCTGGTACCCCAAGCAACGCGGATGTTGCCGTCAGCATCAGTCAGGAAACCGGTCCAACCCCTGACCGGTGACTTGACGACGGCCTTCACGTCGCCGGTATAGATATCCACATCGAGAGCCTGAGTACCATCTCCATCGGAGGACCAGCCTTTGACCAAGATGCGGTGGGCGTCGTGCGGCGGGATATACAGCATGCTGTAGAAATAGTGCTTGGCGTGAGGGTCCGGACCATCCTTGTGCTGGATGTGCGTGAAGTTATCCGATTCGGTCCTCATCTGCGGCTTATTGACGGGATTGCTACCCACGCTCTCGCCGAGAAGCTGCCGCGGCTGGCTGGCGTCGAGATTGATGGCGTAGAGCGCTCCGTCCAAGCTCGCCACCGATAGACCGCCTGTCTCGGTCGCCGTGGCCACCAGCACGCGCTCATCATTCGCCCACCAATAGCTGTCGATCACGTTCCCGTCGGCCACCTTGAATCCGGTCTTGAACTTGCGGTCATCGGTTCCGATTATGGCGAGGAACTTTCGGTCTTCGCCGGTATCGTCATCGGACACGACCATCGCCAGAAACTTACCATCGGGCGAGATCTTGGCTGACGAAACTTTCGAATAGCTGAAGAACGCCTCGACCGGGATCGGCGCGGCGTTTTCCGCCAAAGCACCGCCCGCGGCGAGGCACAGCACGAGGCCGGGTAGTAGATTGCGTGACATCAGAAAACCCCTAAGCTGCGAGTCCTTGGTAAAAAAATGCCAAATCCATTGCATCGACGCGGTTCAGCTTAGCAGGGCAAAAGACCCATCCTCAACCGAAGTTGATCTTGGCCTCTAGGTTCGCGCGTGAATCGGCGTTCTTGAGCGCCTCTTCCAGTTCGATGCGGCCCTGCTTGTAGAGCTGGTAGAGGGCCTGATCGAAGGATTGCATGCCGCCTTCCGGGCTCTCCTCCATGGCCTCGCGGATCTCGTCGATCTGCCCCTTGAGGATCAGGTCGGCGATGTGCGGGGTGTTGAGCATCACCTCCACCGCCGCCACGCGCTTGCCGTCCTTACCGATGACCAGGCGCTGGCTGATGATCGAGCGCAGGTTCAGGGAAAGGTCCATGAACAGCTGCTTATGCAGCTCCTGCGGGAACATGTTGATGATGCGGTCCATGGTCTGGTGCGCGTTGTTGGCGTGCAGCGTGGAGATGGCCAGGTGGCCGGTACCGGCCAGCTCGATGGCCGCCTCCATGGTCTCGCGGTCGCGGATCTCGCCGATCAGGATGACGTCCGGCGCCTCGCGCAGCGAACTCTTGAGCGCGTTGGCGTAGGACAGGGTGTCCTGCCCCACCTCGCGCTGGTTGATGATGGACTGGATGTTGGGGTGGCTGAATTCGATGGGGTCCTCGATGGAGAGGATGTGGCCCGCCTGGTTCTCGTTGCGGTGGTTGATCATGGCCGCCAACGTGGTGGACTTGCCGGAGCCGGTCGAACCCACCATCAGCAGCAGGCCGCGCTTGTGCAGGATCAGTTCCTTCAGGATCGGCGGTAGCTTGAGGTTGTCGA
>DATIEQ010000251.1:0-5020 GCA_035455665.1 Gammaproteobacteria bacterium
TCCGCCATGATCTACCGTGGCATGGACGTGGGTACGGCGAAACCGGATGCCGAACTGCGGCGGCAAGCGCCGCACCGGCTCATCGACATCCTGGATCCCGCCGAGAGTTATTCCGCCGCCCGCTTCCGAGGGGATGCGCTCGCGGCCATGGGAGAGATCGCCGCGGCCGGCCAGGTCCCGCTGCTGGTGGGCGGTACCATGCTGTATTTCAGCGCCCTGCAATACGGGCTGTCTGAATTACCCCCCGCGGATGCGGCGCTACGCGCGGCGCTGGACGAGCGTGCCGCCCGCGATGGGTGGGCTGCGCTGCACGCTGAGCTTGCGCGCCTCGACCCCGCGGCGGCACGGCGCATCCATATCAACGATCCACAGCGCATCCAGCGTGCGCTCGAGGTCTGTTACATAGCGGGCCGCTCCATGTCGGAACTCCAGGCGCAAGGGAAGGTCGAAGCGCCCAGGTACCGTTACATCAAGCTGGCGCTCGCGCCTCCAAGCCGCGCGCAACTGCATGAAATAATCGAGGCGCGTTTCCGGTCCATGATGGACCGAGGCTTTCTCGATGAGGTGAGGCGTTTGCGCGTGCGCGGCGATCTCCATCGGGGACTGCCGGCGATGCGCGCTGTTGGATATCGGCAACTCTGGGAACACCTGGAAGGCGCATGCACACTGGAGGAAGCCGTCAGGCGTGGCATCGTCGCGACGCGGCGTTATGCAAAACGGCAACTCACCTGGCTACGTGCGGAGCCTGAGGTGACGTGGTTCGACGCCGCTACGCCAACACTCGTGGAAGCTGCTTGTGCCTTCGTGGCCCGGCAACTCGCTGACTCAGGAGTGTAATTTGGCTGTGATACAATTTGTTTCACTATGTATAGAACCATGGGCCACCTCGACAGGCCTAAGTCGCTTAGAACGACAACAAGGGTACTTACCATGGCAAAAGGTCAATCACTACAAGAACCGTTCCTGAATGCGCTGCGACGCGACAAAGTCCCGGTCTCCATCTATCTCGTCAACGGCATCAAGCTGCAAGGGCAGATCGAATCCTTCGACCAGTTCGTGATCCTGCTGAAGAACAGCGTGAGCCAGATGGTGTATAAGCACGCCATCTCCACGGTGGTCCCGGGACGTCACGTGAGCGTGGCGCCGGCATTCGAGCACGGCGGCGGCGAACCTGTGCCACCGCGTGAAGGCGGCGAGCACCATTGACCGCAGTCGAGGTGGGGGTTGTTCGAGCGACCTAAGAGCGGCGAACGCGCCGTTCTGGTTCATCTCAACCTGAATTCCGATTCTGGCGAGGCACTGCTCGCGGAGTTCACTGAGTTGGCGAAGGCTGCGGGCGCCGACGTGCTCGCAGTCGTGACCGGTCAACGCCGCATCCCCGAACCGCATTTCTTCATCGGCCGCGGCAAAGCAGCTGAGGTCCTGGAACGCGTCAAGGAGACGCGCGCCGATCTCGTGCTCGTGAACCACGGGCTCTCACCCAGTCAGGAACGCAACCTGGAGAAGTTCCTCGGTTGCCGCGTGCTGGGTCGAACCGGTCTCATACTCGACATCTTCGCCCAGCGCGCGCGCACATTCGAGGGCAAGCTGCAAGTGGAACTCGCCCAGCACCGGCATCTGGCGACAAGACTGGTGCGTGGCTGGACGCATCTGGAGCGGCAGCGCGGCGGCAGCATCGGTCTGCGTGGTCCCGGCGAGACGCAGCTCGAGATGGACCGGCGTCTCATCGGCCGCCGTATCCAGCAGTTGGTGAAACGCCTCGGCAAGGTCGGGGAGCAGCGTGAACAGGGGCGACGCACCCGCCAGCGCCACGACGTGCCCACGGTGTCGGTGGTCGGTTACACCAACGCCGGCAAATCCACCCTCTTCAATGCGCTCACCGGGGCCGGCGTCTACGCCGCCGACCAGTTGTTTGCGACCCTCGACCCGACTCTGCGGCGCCTGGAACTCGGCGACGGCCGGCACGCGGTGTTGGCCGATACCGTGGGCTTCATCCGCGAACTGCCCCACGACCTCGTCGCGGCCTTTCGCTCCACCTTGCAGGAGACCGAGGAAGCAGCTCTCCTGCTGCACGTGGTCGACGCCGGCGACCCGGAGCGCGACGCCTATATCCATACGGTGAACGCCGTGCTCGCGGAGATCGGTGCGGATCGTGTCCCGCAGATCGAAGTGTTCAACAAGATAGACCTCACGGGTCAGGAAGCGTCGGCGGAGCAGGGACCGGATGGCCGTGTGCGGCGGGTGTGGGTCTCAGCGGTCACCGGCGCCGGGCTCGACCTCTTGCAGCGCGAGATTGCTGCTCAGCTCCACAGCGACACGGTGCACGGCTGGTTGCGGCTTAGCCCCGCCCACGGCCGGGCGCGCGCGGCGCTCTTCGATCTCGGCGCGGTACGCAGCGAGCGGAGTGACGGTGACGGCAGTTATCTCCTGGAGGTGGAACTGCCGCGGCGCGAGTATCATCGTCTATGCCGCCGCGAAGGGCTCGAGCCTTCCGCGCTCAGCGGCTGACCGCCAGGTACACGCGATGGTCTGGAAAGAACCCGGCAAAGACAAGGATCCCTGGGACCGGGGCGAGCAGCGCGCCCCCGACCTGGAACGGCTCGTACACGGCCTCAACCACCAGCTCAAGTCCATCTTCGGCCGGCGCCGGCGCCGGCAGGCGCGCCGCATCGCTTATCTGTGGTTAGCCGTGCTGCTGCTTGCCGGCTGGCTGCTCTCCGGGCTCTACGTGGTGGACGCCGGCGACCGTGGCGTGAACATGCTGCTCGGGCGTTATCGCGGCATCACCGCGCCGGGATTGCACTGGCATACGCCCTGGCCCCTCGGCAGCGGCGAGATCGTGAATTCCGTGGATCCGGGCATCGATTACGTACGCGGCTACAGCGCATTGCTGACGACGGACGGCAATATCGTCAGCGCCGAGGTCTCGGTGCACTACCAGATCGTGGACGTACGCCAGTACCTCTTCGGCAACGCCGGCCCCGGCGATATCCTCGCCAACCTGACCGATGCGGCGGTGAGCGCCGCCGTGGCAAAGACTACGCTCGCGAACCTCCTCGGACGGGGCCTGGAAGGGACAGAGGCGGAAGCCCGTGGCCGTCTCGCCGAGGCCTTGCAGCGATATCCAGCCGGTCTCGCCGTGACGCAGCTGCTGATCCGCAAGCTGCAAGTGCCCGGCGCCGCCTCCACGGCTTACGCTGCCGTGCGCCAGGCGGAGCAGGACGCCCAGAAGCAGGGGGACGAAGCACGCGCCTATGCCAACGACATCCTGCCCCGGGCCCGCGGCGAGGCCGGGAGCCGCGTCGAGGCCGCCCGCGCCTATGCGGATGATGTGGTGAAGCGCGCTCAAGGGGAGACAGATGCCTTCGGCCAGCTCTTGGTGGCTTACCGCCGGGCGCCGGCGGTGACCCGGGAATCGCTGCTCCTCTCCACCTATGAACAGATCCTCGCACAAGTCGACAAGGTCGTGGTGCTCGGCAAGAACGGCCAAGTCACCCTCTCTCTCAATCGTCCGGAAGTACAGGCGCCGACCCCGCAGAAGCCGGCCGCCAAGTCCGCGCCTACGTCCGGTGGTGGGGGCGGTCCATGACCTACAAGACCCCCGCGCGCCTGCTGCTGGTGCTGCTCGCTCTGGCGCTCCTGAGCCAGAGCGTCTACGTGGTGCCCGAGGGCACACTCGGCGTCACGCGCCGCCTGCAATCCCTCATGCAGGTCGGTATTGCCCCGGGTCCACATCTCAAGCTGCCATTGGTGGACGAAGCCACGGACATCGATGCGGGCGGTATCGCCCTGGACAGCGATGCGGTCAATGGCGGACGGCTCAGGTTCCAGACCTCGGCAGGAGAGACCATCGAGGGCGGGTATTTCGCCCTGTGGCGCATCGTTGACGTAGGGAAGTTCTGCACGAGCTTAGGCTGTGACGAAACCCTCGCCGCTGGGCGCCTGAACGACCTCATCGTCCCGGGCCTGCGTGCGGCGTTCGCCGCTCGCAGCCTCGCCTCGATACAGTCAGGCGCGGCTCCCGTCACGACGGGGCTGGTGGACCGGTTGCAGACGGGTGCCGGCGAGTACGGCCTCAAGCTCGAACAGGTGGAGATCACGGGCTTCACGTTGCCGACCCAGGACCTCGAGTCCGTCTATACACGCATGCGCACCGCGGCGGCAGGCCAGGCAGCAGAGGTACGGTCCGCGGGTGCGGCGCAGGCGGCGCAAGTCCGCGCCCAGGCGGACGCGGAACACGACCGGTTGCTCACCGCCGCCGACGCCGAGGCGCGCCGCTTGCGAGCCGGCGGAGACGCCCAGGCCGCGGATATCTATGCCAAGGCGGCCCGCCAGGAACCGGATTTCTTCAGTTTCTACCAAGGCCTCGAGGCCTACAAACGCAGCCTCGCCGGCCGCACGGTGCTGGTGCTGGATGCGGACAGTCCCTACCTCAAGTACCTGAAAACACGGCCGCAGTAGGCATACGGAAATAGGCGTATAATTCTGCTACGGGCGGTCCTGAAAAGGACGCCCGTTTTTTGTGCGCCTTTGCGCGGGTGGGGATTCGATGCTGGTGGCATTCTTGAGCGCCGTGGCCCTGATGCTGGTGATGGAGGGCATGTTGCCCTTCTTGAGTCCGCGCAATTTCCGCCGCAGCCTGACGGCCGTGACCCAAGTGAACGATCGCGTGCTGCGCATCGCGGGCTTGGTGAGCATGCTGGCTGGTGTGCTGCTGCTTTACATCGTACGGAGCCAATAGTGGGTAAGAACATCATCGTCATCGGCGCGCAGTGGGGCGACGAGGGCAAGGGCAAGGTGGTGGATTGGCTCACGGACCGTACCGCTGCGGTGGTGCGCTTCCAGGGCGGCCACAATGCCGGCCATACCTTAGTCATCGACGGCGAGAAGACCGTCCTCAAGCTCATACCCTCCGGCGTGCTGCGGGGTGACGTGCTCTGTTGCATCGGCAACGGGGAGGTGCTCTCGCCGCTTGCGCTCCTGGAAGAGATAAAGATGCTGGAGGGGAAGGGCGTCCCCG
>DATIEQ010000252.1:0-2127 GCA_035455665.1 Gammaproteobacteria bacterium
AGTCGTACGTCGGAGATCAGCACCGCAGGCCGGCCCGTGCCCAAGGCCTGGCGCAGTTCCTCGGCGCTCGCGTAGGCCTTCACGGGATAGCCGGCTTCCGTGAGCGCCTCGTTCATGACCCAGCGCAGGGCCGGGTCGTCGTCCACGATCCAGATCTCAGGCGGCGTGTCGTTCATGGGCATCTTCCAAGGGGAGCAGGACGGAGAAGACCGTGTGACCCGGCGCGCTCACGCATTCGATGAGACCGCCGTGGCGGCTCACCAGCTCCTGGGCGATGGAGAGCCCGAGACCCGTGCCGCGCGGCTTGCCGGAGACGAGCGGCGCGAACACCCGCGGCAACAGGGCGGGCTCGATGCCGGGGCCGTCGTCCGCCACGTCCACGCAGGCCACGAGCCTGTGGCGTTGCGCGCCGAGGGTGAACTGGCGCAGCACGCGGGTACGGAACAGCACGCGGCCGCGCTCGCCGACCGCCTCGCGGGCGTTGCGCGCGATGTTGAGCAGCGCCTGGACGATCTGGTCCCGGTCGAGCATCAGCTCCGGCAGGCTCGGGTCGTAGTCCCGTTCCACCTTGAGTCCCGCGGGCGCGTCCGCTTCCATGAGCCGCGCGACGTGCTCCACCAGCTCGTGGATGTTCGCGGGCAGACGCTGCGAGGCGCGCGCCGGACCGAGCATGGCGTCCACCAGCGCCGTCAACCGGTCCGCCTCGCGCATGATGATGCGGGTGTATTCGTGCAGCGCGGGGTCGGCGAGCCGGCGCTCCAGGAGCTGGGCCGCGCCGCGTAACCCACCTAAGGGATTGCGGATCTCGTGGGCCAGGTTGCGCGCCAGCGCGCGGTGCGATTCACGCTGCGCCTGCAATGCATCCTCACGGCTGATGCGCAGGTGCCGGTCGAGGGGCACGAGCTCCACCAGCAGAGGCGCGGCGTTCTCCCGCTCCGCCACCGGTGTGGCGGTGCAATCCACGGTGACGCTGTGCGGCGATCCCGCCGGACCGAGCGGCAGCTTCAGTTCCCGCTGGGTGAAGGGCTGCTGCTGCGCCGAGGCCCGCGCGAGCGCCGCCGCGAATTCCTGCGCTTGGGGGAGCCATAGGCTCAGGGGCTGTCCCAAGACCTGGCGCGCATCCAACTCGAGCAGGGTCTCGGCGGCGGGGTTGAGGTAACCGAGCTTCTGGCCGTCATCCAGCCACAACAGGGCCGTGGCCTGACTCTCGAGGATGGTCGCGAACAGTTCTTGGGAGATTGCGCCAGCCACACGAGCTCCAGATGGATTGCACCATTATAGTGCAAACGCACCTTTCTAGATCGTGTGCTTGGCTCTCGGCAGCTCGATATAGAACTTCACGGGGGTGGCCGTCAGGGTCTTGCCGTTGGCCTGCTGCAGGGTCGCGGTGACCATGTGCTCACCACGATCCAGGTTGTCGAAGGTGGCGCTGGGACTATCGCCCGGCCCCTGAGACTTACCGTCCACGCTGAGGGTGATCTTGTCGCCGTACTGCAGGGGCGGGGTGGAGCTCACGCTCACGGTCACGCTGGTCACGTTGAGCAGCGTGACCTCGCTCTGGGGCGCGCTGATGACGAAGCTCGTGTACGTGGAGGCGGGCGGCGGAGTCTCGGGCTTGGGCTTCAAGCCCCCCATGTCCGGCGCCTTGTAGGTCACGCTCGCGGGCAGGGTGATCTTCTTGGCCCCCGGCTGGGGCTTGTCGGAATAGTGCACGTTGCCCTGGTCGTCCACCCACTTGTAGACCGGGTCGCCGCTGGCGGCGAAGGCGACTGCCATGGCCAAGAACAGGAGAAGGATGCGGGTGAACATGGATTGAGCCTAATGCCGCCGGGGGATCCACTGCAATCGCTGTTCAGGCCTTGTACCTGGGATACCGGGGCCCCAGATACAGTCAACCGATGCGTGGCCGAGGCATTATGCCCCTAGGGCAAAAGTCCGGGTGGTCGCCTGCTTGCCTGTACCCGAGCGGAGTACTATACTATTCCTAACTTGGACTAGACAGTCTAGTCCACATAATACGGTTTAAAGAATCACGCGCTCCCCGCGCGTGACGCGGCTCCACCTCTCCCTGTGGGGCCGCCCCGGGAGTCACCCCACTCCCGGTGTCTTGCTGGCGTGCCGCTTTCC
>DATIEQ010000253.1:0-2089 GCA_035455665.1 Gammaproteobacteria bacterium
ACTGCTCCTTGGCCGCCTCGATCTGCTTCAGGTTGGCGACGCAGCTCTTGGAGCGGGAGGTCTCGCGCGCCTTGATGAAGTTGGGCACCGCGATCGCCAGCAGGATGCCGATGATCAGCACCACGATCATAATTTCGACGAGGGTGAAGCCTTTGCGGCCCCAGCGCGCCGGCAGCGTGCTATTCGCGGTGAACTTGGTCAGTTTCATTCTTATCTACACCTCTCCATTGAACGACAGGAAATAGAGTGATGAACAGTGTTTCATAGATATCATTCCGCATCCGAGCAGAATCTTGAGGTGATTTTTTGCTGCTGAGCCGGAGTCCTCGGGCCGCGAGCCACCCAGCGTCGCCGGAAGAGCGGAGCGTCTGCGAACGAGGCGTTTCGCGAATCGAGGTACGCGCGCGAGGGCGCCGACATGCGGCGCCCTCGCGGGTTTCCGTTGTATCCCCGGGCCTGCCGATAAGGCCCGATTAATTGATTGTTACGGCAGGACGTGCGACGGGGTAGCGGTGGCCCCGATGCTGCACACCGGCCGGGTCGCCATGTTGCCGATGGTGTAGGTCCCGCCCGAGGCGCAGCTCGGCGTGTTCTTCACGTACTGCGTGTTGCCGTACAGATCGGTGTCCGCGGGAGTGGCGGTGGAGGACTGCTTGTTGTCCATACACCACTGCTCCTTGGCCGCCTCGATCTGCTTCAGGTTGGCGACGCAGCTCTTGGAGCGGGAGGTCTCGCGCGCCTTGATGAAGTTGGGCACCGCGATCGCCAGCAGGATGCCGATGATCAGCACCACGATCATAATCTCGACGAGGGTGAAACCGCCGCGGCCGCGGTCGGATCGCTGCGGAGTCTTTGTCAATCGAAAGCGTTCCATAGGGATCAACACCTCTTTAGTTAACAATTAAGGTCGAACCTTCGACGCGTTTACACCACGAACCGCGGATAGGCGATGGATACCGGCAAATGCCTGTCTCCATCGGCAGAATACCGCCCGGCGCCAGGCCGCGCTATCCATCGAAAGGTGGATAAAGAATCCGCTGGAAGTTGGACTCTCAATACCACACGCCACCTGCCGGCAAGGGCTCTCCCCTTAGATGGCTGGGGCAGCGGACGATTGAAGAGGGGACAGGACAAACAGCACCCGTGGGGGACGAAACGGCCCGCCGGCACGCCGGGTTCGTGCCCGAGACCGACTGCGGCAGGCGCGTTTCGTCAGTCCCGGGCGTCGGCGCCGTGAGAGCGCGCGCTTGCCGCCGCGCCGATTCCTGCGCGGGTCGAGGCGGGAATCAGGCGCGCCAGGTCGGCCGGCTCGACCTCGTCAATGGCTTTCTCGGGGACCAGGCGGACTCCAGCGTGCTCGTAGGCGCTCGCGACCAGCTCCGCGCATGTGTAGCGGTCTTTCGGCGTGTAATTAATGTGCCAGAACTTGAACACATGCTCGAGGAAGATGATGCCGAAGTCCAGCCGGTCGAACTTCGCGCCCAGGCGTGTCTTCGCCCAGGCGAGCGCCTCCTCTCCTTTGTCCTCGGGCGCGGGGACCACCACGAAGTTCTGCTCGCGCCCCTGCAGATCATTGAAGATGACGCCTTGCGGCCGCGCTTCCACCACGTGCCCGTCGCCCGCGTACAGCGCCGTGTGATAGAAAGGGGAGTGCGTGACCATGGTGATCAGCAGATCCCGCAGGCGGGCGATGTGGTGGAACAGCAAGATGTCGCCCGGCCGCGGCTCGATCTCCTGGCCCGCCGCCGCGGTCGGCCCCTCGCCGCGCCGGTGGGTGAGCCACGCCCGCCGCCGCGGCGTCAGCCGCCACCGGACCAGCGCCGCCGCGCCTCCCACCAGCGCCAATAGCCCCCACCATCGCCGTCGCTGCATCGCCCGCGCCGCTCCTTTCTGCCTGCTGCCTCCAGTCACCGTGTGCTTACCCACTCTTCGGGAAAGCCAACCCCGGCGGGTGTGGACGGGGCCTCTGCCGTTTCGCGCGCCCCCCTCGCGGGGATAACCCTATGTTCGACGAGCCCCGGCGTCTGGTGTTGGCCGCTGCGCGGTTGCGGGCGCCGGATCGGGAGCAGGACAAGGAGGCGAACCATGT
>DATIEQ010000254.1:0-2219 GCA_035455665.1 Gammaproteobacteria bacterium
ACGACGGCGATCTTGGTGGCGGTGTACACACCCAACGGCCCGCCGGGGAGCAGTCCGCTCATCGATGAAGTCACGACGATCTGAGAGCCCTCGCCGTGCTCGAGCATGTGCGGCAGGCAGGCGGCCACGCTGTTGTAGATGGCGGTCATGTTGACGGCCACCGCGTTGTCCCACTCGTCGAACTTGGCCTCGTGCGCCTGGCGCAGCGTCTTGATGCCGGCGTTGTTGACCACCAGATGCAGCTTGCCGTACCGGCTCTTGACCTGCTCGACCAGGGCCTTCCACCCGTCCCGATCCGTCACGTCGTGCTTGATGGGCAGCACGCCGGCGTTACCGGGCTTGAACAGCGGCAGCGCCGCTTTCAGGCGCTCTTCGTTACGATAGCCGATGACGACTTTCATGCCGGCAAGGGATGCCGCGCGGGCGATGCCCAGCCCGATGCCGTCGGAGGCGGCGGTGATGTAAGCCACCTTACCCTTCAGATCCTTCAGCGGCGGCGCCTGCGAGACCGCGGGCTCCGGCGGCAAAGGACGACGACCCGGAGGCGGACCGCCGGCTGCAGGGGCTTTGCCGGCGGGCGGGGTCGCGTTCTGCGCCTGGGTCTGGCGGGTCAGGCCCAGCTCGGCGAGCAGGCCGCCGGCGCCGAAGGCCATTCCCGTACCCAGAAACTGGCGCCGGCTCAGCGGATTCGCCGCGGCGGCATCGCACTTCACTCGAGTGGGTTGCTTCTTGGACATGCGAGTTCCCGATGGTGATTCTGTCTGTCTGGAGCGCGTTGGGAGGAAGGCTCAGAGCTTGGTCGCAAGGAAGGTCTTGCGCTTCTGCTTTCTGTGCACGATCTCCCGCGGGTAGATGCCTGCGTGCAGCACACGCGCCTCCCCTTTGACCCGCTCCGGTGACGGCGGGGTATCTCCCACCGGCTCCGACTCCATCATGGCGTCGAAGCGCTGCTTCGTGCCGGGCATGTACTCCGGGTGAGTGACGATGAACAGGTCATTGTGGATGACGCCGTTCAACACGCGCTTGCCGGCCTCCAGCGGGTCCATCAGCGGAGAGGGGCCGTTGCCGGCGAACCGCTTGCGGATATCCGGCGGCAGTTTCGCCAACTGTTCCTTGCGGTACGGGTTCTCCTCACCGGTCCCCAGGTAGTTGTCGGTCTGCACGCCGCCGGGCACGAACGCCGAGGTGCCGACGGTCGTGCTCTCGAGCTCGATGCGCAGCGCTTCGATGAGCCCGACGACAGCGATCTTGGTAGCGGTGTAGACGCCGGCGGTGACGCCGGGCAGCAGGCCGCTCATCGAGGACGTCACGACGAAGTGTCCGCCCTCGCCGTGCTCCAACATGTGGGGCAGGCACGTCACGACACTGTTGTAAGTGGCGGTGAAGTTGACTGCCACGCCGTTATCCCAGTCCGCCGCGGAGGCTTTGCTCACCATGGCGAAGGACTTGAACCCCGCGTTGTTGACCACGAGGTGCAACTTGCCGAACTGGCTCTTGATCGACTCGAGCGCCTTGGCCCACGCATCGCGATCGGTCACGTCGTGCTTCACCGGGAGCACGCCGGCGTTGCCGGGCTTGAACAGGGGCAACGCGGCTTTCAGGCGTTCCTCGTTCCGGTATCCGATACAGACCTTCATCCCGGCCAGGGAGGCGGCCCGTGCGATACCCAGTCCAATTCCGTCGGAGGAGGCCGTGATGTACGCCACCTTGCCCTTGAGCTCCTTCAGCGGTGCGGGCTGTGAGACCTTGGGCTCGGGGGGCAGCGGTGGCCTCATGGTGGGACGCCCGCCCTCGCCTCCTGCCTGCGGCGGCTGGGCCATCGCGTAGCGGCTCAGTCCCAGACTGGCCAGCAATCCCCCGCCGTAGAAGGCTCCCTCGGCGAGGAAACGGCGACGCTCCAGCGCGAAGCGATCCAGGCCCGCGGGCAACGCCGCATCGGGCAGCCGTGTCTGATCACTTTCCTTCTTGGGCATAGGGGGCTCTCGATGGGTAGCTCTGGTGTTAAGTATTCCAAAGGCCGCGCACCTGGCACTGCCAGTGCTGGTGTTACAGGCCTTCCGCCGAAGCGGAGTATGCCCCAACGCGCAGCGGATCAAGAGCGGCAAATGAGGGGTGACCGACGTGAGGAACCCGTGTCGCGCCGCCGCTGCAAATGGCAGCACGGCGGGCCGGGAACGCTTCAATTGCCGGCAATAATCGACTCAGTCCAGGAGGCGAAG
>DATIEQ010000255.1:0-2277 GCA_035455665.1 Gammaproteobacteria bacterium
CGCATCTGGTCCCGCGGTAGCAGCCCCGAACTGGCAGATCTGCGCTTAGTGACCGCCGCCCACTCAACCACGGGAAGAGGGCGCCGAGTCGGCGATCTGAAATTGTTCGAGCCAAAGACAACGTGTCCGTTATGGTGGTGCGTGACCGCGAGGAACGCTAGCCGGGCCTGGTCTGGCCATGTGGATCGAGGTCGATGTGAGCTGCCGGTTACAAGACGACATGTCCGCCTGAGACATAGCGCCAGGAAGTCGCTGAGACGGGACAGGCCGCAGGCGTCGCGTAGCCGCCATCGCCGGGCAGGCAGGCCTGTTCTGAGCCCCTGATCCCCGGCTGCTCCGTCGCCGGGGATCAGGATCCTTCCAGGCTCCTGGTTCGGGCCCGATGCCGCGTACGTGTCCGGAATGTAAGCTCGCCACACCAAGGCAGAAACCTTCCGCGCCGCGCTCTCAGGGAAGACGGATGCTGGCGGCGGATGGCTGCGCGTCCAGCTCGAGCGACCCGGCGTGCTGCCTCTGCGGCGTCTGGGCCCCCCGGCGGGCCGAGGGAGTGGCGGTCGCCATGTTGGGGCTCTCACTCGTTTGGGCATGCTCATCTGCCGAGTAGAGGACGTTGTCTGAACGCATGCTTATGCGCTAATTGAGATGTTCGATGGCCGACCCGCGAACGCTCGCCTTGTGCTTGGCTGAGTGAACCCTTTCCATCCTGCTTATGCCTCGCGAGTCTGCAATACGTGGATGGCCTTGGCGAGCTGCCCGGCGCGCCAGGGGCAGCAGCGGAGCTTACGGAGAATCTTCCAGGTCTTGAGCTGGGCGTTCGCGCGCTCGCCGGGGGCGCGGAGCCTCGCGTGGGCGCGGTTGGCGTCCTTCTGCGATTCGGGCTTGCCCTTCCCGATGTACGGGATCTTTGCGTAGCTGCTTCCCCGGTAGCCCTTATCGGCGAGAGTGACCAGGCCGGCAGCCTCCAGTTCAGCCAGCACGCCCCAGATCCACTCGGCCTTCTTATCGTGCACCGAGCCTGGCAGCGCCCCGGACACCCACAGGACATCCCCGCCGGGGCCGGCGATGACCTGCAAGTTCATCCCGTGCTTCTTGTGCTTTCCCGAGTAGAACGGCCGGTCCGCGGCGACCCGGTCGATGGGGATCAGCGTGCCGTCCAGGACCACATAGGCGTATCCGGCCTTCCTCGCGTCCCGGACCGCCTGGCGCAGCTTCGGCGCCCGGGCCGCGAGCAGCGCGGTGACCTCCTCCACGTACCTCCACGCCGTGGTCGTGCCGACCGCGAACCCGGCCGCCAGCTCAGCGAACGTCTCGCCCTTGCGCAGGTGAGCCAGGACGAGCAGGGCCTGCTGACCCGGATTCAGCTTCCGCCAGCGCGACCCGATCGCCTTGCGGTGGCGGCGGATGATCCCGGCCGCGTAGTTCAGGGTCTTGCAGGACAACGACAGCGCGGCACGGTAAAACAGCATGAGAGCCCCTGGTAGTGGTGATGAAGCGAGTTTTGGTCGACTAGCTCATCTACCAGGGGCTTTCTCGTTACCAGTGACGACACGCCGCCATGAGGTCAGACCGTGACGTACCCATCACAACCAGGATGAAATTAGCTCACTGTTCTCGATTTGGAGCATTAGTACCGTTCTTCACAGCTATGTGACACCTAAGGCTTATAGCAGGCTTCTCAGCAAGTGGCGAGGAGGAAGGGGGTCGACGGCCTCTGAGTGGGCGTTCCGCCAGCTTCGGGCGCTGCGGCAGTGGCTTCGCACAGCCTGTAGTACCGGCGAGAGCCGTGACATCGTCTTCGCCCTGGAAGGCTTCCAGAAACTGCTTAACCACTACTGCGCCAACGCGAGGCCCAAGACAGGCGCGTCTCCCAGCGAAAAGCCGAAGCCCGAGAAAGACGCGTCTCTCAACGAAGAACTACGTAAAAAGCCAGCTGAGTATTCCGATACCGATGAAGTCGTCAACAGCAGGTGGCGAGAGCTCCTCGACCCCAAGAGTGCCCCGCCGAAGGAGACGGGCTGGTTCGGCGATGAGTTCGGCCGGGCGCTGGCTCGGTGCGCCGAGGTTGGCATCCGGTCAGGGGTGCTGCTCCGCCGCGATCTCGACCGCCTCCTTGTGGTCATGGGCGGAGCGACGCTACAGTTGGCCGGCTTCAGGCGGCCAGGAGAAGAGGGCATAGGTCCCGCTGAGGATCCGGCATTGCCCCAGGAGGCCGGTTTTCTGCTGGACCGGATCGCCGAGATCGGGATGTATGCCTTCCAGGTCAAACACGATGCGTAC
>DATIEQ010000256.1:0-8431 GCA_035455665.1 Gammaproteobacteria bacterium
CCAGAACGGCACGTAGGCGCCCTCGAAGGCAGGCACGAGCTTCACCACCATGAGTCCGATGCCGTAACCGAGGGCGAGGCCGATCAGGCCGCCGAGCAGGGAGAGCGTGACCGCTTCGATCAGGAACTGCAGCAGGATGTCGCTGCGCCGGGCGCCGAGGCTCTTCAGGATGCCGATCTCGCGGGTGCGTTCCGTCACCGATACCAACATGATGTTCATGATGCCGATGCCGCCCACCAGCAACGCGATGCTCACGACGCCGCCGAGCACGGCGGTCGCGACGTTGAAGATCTGGTTGATGCTGTCCGCGAGCTGCGCAGCGGTCTGGATCTTGAAGTCGTCGTCCTGGCCCGGTTTCAGGCGATGCTCGCGGCGCAACACGTTGGTGATGCGCCCCGATACCACGTCCAGCTCTTTGATGTCGTTCACGTCCATGTCGATCTGGATGGTCGGGTTGCTTGCTCCACCGAGCAGGCTATGAGCGGTGCCGTAGGGCATGTAGGCCCGGCTATCCTGGTCGAAGCCCAGGAAGGACCCCAGCTCCTTGAGCACACCGATGACCTGGAACCACTGGTTATACATCTTGATGAAGCGGCCCTCGGGGTGCTCGCCCAGGTTGAGGTCGCGGACCACGCTCGCACCCACCACCACCACCCGCCGGTGGCCGAAGTCGTCGCTGGGCGTCAGGTAACGCCCTTCCACAGGGTAGAACTCGGTGTTGATGGCGTGGGTGTAGGTGGTGCCCGCGATTACCCCATACGTGGTCTGGCCTTGATACTGTATCCGCCCGTCCAGGAACGCCATGATCAGCACCGGAGTGATGCGGCTGATGCCCGGCACCTCGTGCTGGATGGCGAGCAGATCGTCGGCGGTCACTTTGGCGGTCTTGCCCGCCAGCTGGTCCTTGCGTGACACGTAGGCGTTCACGAAAACCGTGTTCGAGCCCATGCCTCTGAAGTTGGCGGAGAGAGCGTAGCTGAAGCCCTGCAGCAGCGAGACCACGGCGATGACGGACATGACGCCGATGATGATGCCGAGCGTCGTGAGGAAGCTGCGCAGCTTGTGGGCGAAGATCGCCGTGATGGCGGCGCGCAGGCTTTCCAGCAGGTTAGACACGGCTCGCGGCCCTGGGACCCGGCTTCGCCGGATTATAGGCGTCGCCGATGATCTGGCCATCCTTGATGCGGATGACGCGCCGGCAGTGGGCGGCGATGTCCTGGTCGTGGGTCACCACGATGATGGTGTGGCCGTTCTGGTGCAGCGTGTCGAACATCGCCATCACGTCGCGGGCCGTGTTGGAGTCCAGGTTGCCGGTGGGCTCGTCGGCCAGCAGGATCGAGGGCTTGCCCACCAACGCCCGGGCGATGGCCACGCGCTGGCGCTGGCCGCCGGAGAGCTGGTTCGGGAGGTGGTGCACCCGATCCGCCAAGCCGACGCTCGCCAGCGACTCGCCCGCGATGCGCTTGCGCTCGGCGTAGGCGATGCCGCGGTAGATGAGCGGCTGCATGACGTTGTGCAGGGCGTCGGAACGGCCGAGCAGGTTGAAGTTCTGGAAGATGAATCCGATCTCACGGTTGCGGATGCGCGCCAGCTCGTTGTCGTCCAGCTGCGAGACCGGCGTCCCGTTCAGCACGTATTCGCCGGAGCTGGGTTTGTCGAGGCAGCCGACGATGTTCATGAGCGTGGATTTACCGGAGCCTGAGGGGCCGATGAAAGCCACGTACTCGTTGCGCTCGATCTTCAAGTCCACGTCCTGGAGCGCGTTCAGCACCGTCTCGCCCATCACGTATTGCTTGGTGACGCGGCGCAGCTCCAGGAGAGTCTCTCCGCTCATGTGGACTTTTTCTGGGCGTCGCTCTTGGTGGCGGCGGCGGGAGCAGGGGTCACCGCGGCTCCATCCGCGAGATGGTGCAGAGTCTGGTAGGGGCCGCTCACCACCACGTCGCCTGCCTTGAGGCCCGAGGTCACGGCCTCGTCGGTGTCGCTGGAGACCCCGGTGGTGACGGTCGTCTTGCGGGCCCTGCCATCCTCCACCCGGTAGACATAGGCCCCTGAGGTCGGCTCCAGGCTCTTGGAGCTGGGATCGTTCTCATAGAGCACCGCCTGGACCGGCACTGCGAGGGTGTTGGGTGTGCTCTGCGTATAGATCTCGGCGCGCATGCTCATGCCGGGCTTGAGCTGCGGCAGATCCTTGCCGGTGATCTGGATCTTCACCTCGAAGGTGCGCCCCTGCTGGGTGCTGGTGAGGCTGGTCGAGTTCGAGGTGTCGGTCACCGAGGAAGCCACAAACTGCACCGTGCCGTGCAAGGTGCGGTCGGCGAAAGACACGGCGTCCACGTTCGCGTCCTCGCCCAGTTTCACGTTGGCGATGTCGGCTTCGTCCACCTGCACGTCCGCCAGCACCTCGGAAGGGTCGGCGATGTCCATGAGCGTCGAGCCGGCGATGTTGGTGCCGGTGATCACCGTCTCACCGACTTTCACCGGCAAACTCGTGACCATTCCATCCATGGGCGACCGGATCACGGTCTTGCTCAAGCTCTGTTGCGCCTGGCTGAGCTGCGCCTGGGCGATATCGAGGGCCTGCTTGCGCGCGTCGAGATCCGATTTGGCGATGTCGAGCTGGTTGCTCAGAGTGTCGAAACTGTTGGCATCCACCAGGCCTTGCTTGTAGAGCTTCTGCTGGCGCTGGTATTGCAGCGTGAGGTTCGTCACCGTGAGCGTCTGGCTCTGGATCGCGATCTGTGCCTGTTGCACACCGGCCTGCGCCTGCGCTACCTGGGCCTGGAAGAGTTGCGGGTCGAGCCTCAGCACCACGTCGCCCTTATGCACACGCTGTCCTTCCTTCACCGGGATCTCGCTGATCTTGCCGATGACTTCCGGCTTGAGCTCCACCGGGTCCTTGAACTGCAGTTGGCCGGAGGCGAGGATCGAGCTCTTGATGGTGCGGGCGGTGACGGTCGCGACCTCCACCTTCTCGCCGCCGTGGGAGCCAGTCAGCCGCGCTACCACCACGAGCAGCACCAGGCCGCCGATCATGGCGAGGACGACGATGAGCTTGCGTTGCTTGGTCATGGCCCTGTCTCGACCCCGCTCAGATCAGGACCCACGCCAGCCACGCGGCGTAGCCCACCGCGTAGGGCGCGAGCGCGGCCACGGCAGCCTTGCCCATGCTCTTGCCGGTCCAGGCCGAGAGGCCGATCACCATCAGCGCCCAGCACCAGACTGTGGTCAGGCGCAGGCTCGAGGCCAGGGCCTGGCCCTTGGCCGCGTAAGGGACATGGAACACCAGGGTGTTGAGCGAGGTGATGTCGATGTCTACCGGACTGATCTGGTTCGAGCTGGTGGTGAGCATGTAAGCGCCGCTCGCGATGAATCCGAGCACCACGGGCATGGAGGTCCAGCTGACGAAGTTGAGCCAGGCGCCGTAGCCCTGCTGCTGCCATCCGCCGACCTTGGCGGCCATGAAGAAATAGAGGGCCTGGATCAGGT
The DNA here is from genome assembly GCA_035455665.1 of Gammaproteobacteria bacterium. Classification (GTDB taxonomy): domain Bacteria; phylum Pseudomonadota; class Gammaproteobacteria; order Natronospirales; family REEB76; genus DASUBN01. The sequence goes on from DATIEQ010000256.1 coordinate 3,490, forward strand.
ACCACAGCATGAAGATCATGCTGGCGATGGCGCTGAACACCAGCATGCTCGTGGGGGTGAAGCGGGCGTGGGCGTCGCGCAACTGGTCCGCCGTCATGTTGGCGGCTTGGGGAGCGAGCGTCTGTTCGGCGAACCAAGACACGTCCACCCGGTTCACGTACCAGATCTGGAACAGCAGGTTGAGCGCCAGGATCAGCAGCATGGGCACCCACCACCAGGAGGCATGGCTGCGCAAGGTCTCCAGGGTCTTCCGGGGCTCCAGGAAGATGTTGAGCAAGCTGTTCCAGGCCGTCGCATTCGTGTCCATAAATCCCTCCCCAGCGTTCATTTAAGTTGACCGTAGGCCGCCTACGGGGTTCAGCTCCGCGAGGCCTTCCGGAATCATAAGGTTCGCCCCTGCGTGGCGGCTAGTGATGCTTGTCATCGGCACGGGGGAGGACTGTCATCTCCTCCCACGCAACAAAAAAAGCCCATACTCCCGGCCCTTGCGGGCCGGGAGTATGGGCACTCGTTTCAGCTAAGTCGTTAGCTTGGTATCGAGCGGCTTACCAGCGGCCGCGGCCACCGCCGCCGCCACCACCACCGCCACCAGCCTGACGCGGCTGCGCTTCGTTCACGCGCAGCGGGCGTCCGCCCATATCTTTGCCGTTCAGTTCGCGGATCGCAGCCTGAGCGGCGGACTGATCCATCTCAACGAAGCCGAAGCCGCGCGGGCGTCCGGTCTCGCGATCGGAGATCAGTTTCACCGAGTGCACGGTGCCGAACTGCTCGAACTTCTGGCGGACTTCATCTTCATTGGCGGAAAAAGGCAGGTTGCCCACATAGATAGACGTCATACGATTAGTCACTCTCTTGCAAGACAATTGAAAAAACCCACAGGCCTTGGGGTCCCCCCCGGGCCGCGGTTCACCTACGGCTTGGTCCCCTTGTACCCGCCCGGAAGCGGGGCGAAGCGGGAGGCCGTTTATTGTTCGTACTTATCAGGCTTCCCCTCGGCGCAGTAGCAGGTCTTACCCCTGAACGTCGGCTTAAGGATAGATTGACAGGTCCCGAACGGGCGGAGAGCTTACCCCGATTACCCCCCCCTGTCCATCGCCGTAACCCCCTTGAGCGGCCTCAAAAAATCACCCTGTGAGACCCCATGGGGGCATGGGTTTGCCGGTATAATTCGCCGCTTTTCCCGCCCGCCCAAGACCCCTGGATTCCGCCCGTGATCGAAAATCTCCGCAACATCGCCATCATCGCCCACGTCGACCACGGCAAGACCACCCTGGTGGACCAGCTGCTGCGCCAATCCGGCACCCTGGACGCGCGCGCGCCCCTCACCGATCGGGTCATGGACTCGAACGACCTGGAGAAGGAGCGGGGCATCACCATCCTCGCCAAGAACACCGCTATCCGCCTGCACCAGGGAGCGTCCGAATACCGTATCAACATCGTGGATACCCCCGGCCACGCCGACTTCGGCGGCGAAGTGGAGCGGGTGCTGTCCATGGTGGACTGCGTGCTCCTGGTGGTGGACGCCGTGGACGGGCCCATGCCCCAGACCCGTTTCGTGACCCAGAAGGCCTTCTCCCACGGCCTGAAGCCCATCGTCGTCATCAACAAGATCGACCGGGACGGGGCCCGGCCCCACTGGGCCCTGGATCAGACCTTCGACCTGTTCGACAAGCTCGGCGCCTCGGATGAACAACTGGATTTCCCGGTGGTGTATGCCTCCGCCTTGAACGGCTATGCCACATTGGACATAGACGTGCCCGGCAAAGACATGAATCCGTTGTTCGACACCATCCTGAAGTTCTGCCCGCCGCCGCCGGTGAGCCTGGACGGCCCGTTCCAGATGCAGATCAGTTCGCTGGATTATTCCAGCTATGTAGGGGCCATCGGCATCGGCCGTATCGCCCGCGGCCGCATCGCCCGCAACAGCCCGGTGCTGGTGGTCGATGCCGACGGCAACACGCGCCGTGAGCGGGTGCTGCAGGTGTTCGGCTTCATGGGACTCAACCGGGTGGAAGTGGCGGAGGCCCAGGCGGGCGACATCGTCGCCTTCAATGGCATCCCGGCACCGCGCATCTCCGAGACTCTCTGCGACCCGGAACACGTGGAGGCGTTGCCGTCCCTTACCGTGGACGAGCCCACCATCAGCATGGTGTTCGAGACCAACAATTCGCCCTTCGCCGGGCAGGATGGCAAGTATCTGACCAGCCGACAGGTGCGCGAGCGCCTGTACCGCGAGACCCTGCACAACGTGGCATTGCGGGTCGAGGACACCGAGGACACGGAGAAATTCCGGGTCTCCGGCCGCGGCGAGTTGCACCTGTCCGTGCTGCTCGAGACCATGCGGCGCGAAGGGTACGAGATCGCCGTGTCCCGCCCCCAGGTCATCTATCACGAGGTCAACGGCGAGCGCCACGAACCTTACGAGACCCTCTCGGTGGACGTGGAAGAACGCCATCAGGGGGGCGTCATGGAGGCCTTGGGGGCCCGGGGCGGCAACCTGCAGGACATGCGCCCGGACGGGCGCGGACGCGTGCGCCTGGACTATTCCATCCCCGCCCGCGGCCTGATCGGCTTCCAGACCGAATTTCGCACCCTGACCTCGGGCGCCGGCCTCATGCACCACGTGTTCGACCGCTACGCCCCGGCGAAGGCCGTAGGCGTGAACCAGCGGCCCAACGGCGCGCTCATCTCCAACGGTACCGGCAAGGCGGTAGCCTACGGTCTGTTCAACCTGCAGGAACGAGGTCGCTTGTGCGTGGCCCCTGGGGAGCCGGTATACGAGGGCCAGATCGTGGGCATCCATGCGCGCGACAACGACCTGACCGTGAACCCCTTGAAGACCAAGCAGCTCACGAACATCCGCGCCGCCGGTCGTGACGAGAACATCCTGTTGACGCCGGCCCTGCGCTTCACCCTGGAGCAAGCGCTGGAGTTCATCGAGGACGATGAGCTGGTGGAGATCACCCCCCTGAACATCCGCCTGCGCAAGCGCTTCCTGAAGGAGCACGAGCGCCGCAAGGCCTCGCGCAGCTCCGAAGCCGCGTGACTATCACGCGGCTTCTCGATGGCCGCGGTGTAGGATAGTTCCATGCAGTACGCCGACAAGCTTTATGCGCAAGCGGTGACGAGGTTCCAGGCGCTCTACGCCGAGGCTCAGAAGCTCGACCTCCGTGAGCCCTCGGCCATGAGCCTCGCTACGGTGGACGATCAGGGCCGCCCTTCGGTGCGCACCGTGCTGCTCAAGTCCTTCGACGCGCGTGGTTTCGTGTTCTACACCAACAAGCTGAGCCGTAAGGGCCGGCAGCTCGCCTCCAACCCGAACGCCGCCTTGTGTTTCCTGTGGCAGCCCCTCATGCAGCAGGTGCTCGTGGAAGGGGAGGTGGAGAACGTGACGGTGGACGACGCGGACGCCTACTGGGCGACCCGGGCACGAGTCAGCCAGATCGGAGCCTGGGCGTCCCAGCAGTCCAGCCAGATGCGGGACCGCGCGGAGCTCGAAGCCCGTTTTGCGGAGTATGAGAAGAAGTTCGCGGCCAAGCCCGTACCGCGCCCCCCTTATTGGTCCGGTTATCGCCTGCGACCCCGTGCCATCGAGTTCTGGGCATCACGCCCCGGTCGCCTGCATGAGCGCGAGAGCTACCGCCAGGACGACGCGGGCGCCTGGGCTCATCACTGGCTCTATCCGTAATTGACAGCGATGCAGACCGGTCTACAACCCACCATCTCACAGGCCACCGACCACCGTGTGTGCGTGGCGCCGATGATGGATTACACCGACCGCCATTTCCGCTATTTCCTCCGTCTCATGACGCGGCATACGCGGCTTTACACCGAGATGCTGCATACCGGCGCCGTCCTGAAGGGCGACCGGCGGCGGTTCCTCGCTTTTCATCCCGCCGAGCATCCCCTCGCGCTGCAGCTCGGCGGCAGCGAGCCGAAGGCGCTGGCAGAGTGTGCCCGCATCGCGGAGGATTGCGGCTACGATGAGGTGAACCTCAACGCGGGCTGCCCCAGCGACCGGGTGCAGTCAGGGCGCTTCGGTGCTTGCCTCATGGCGGAGCCGGCGCTGGTGGCGGATTGCGTGGCGGCCATGGTCACGGCGTGCAAGTTGCCGGTGTCGGTGAAGACCCGCATCGGCATCGACGATCTCGACAGTTACGAGCACTTGGCGGGATTCGTCAGCACCGTCGCCGGCGCGGGTTGCGGTCTCTTCATCATCCATGCCCGCAAGGCGTGGTTGAAAGGGCTTTCGCCCAAGGAGAACCGCGAGGTCCCGCCGCTGCGCTACGACGTCGCCGAGCGCCTCAAGCGCGACTTCCCCGGACTCACCGTGGTCGTGAACGGCGGGGTGCAGACCTTGACGGCGATGACCGGGCATCTCGTCGCCTTCGACGGTGTCATGGTGGGCCGCGAGGCCGTATCGAACCCCTATCTCTTCGCCGACGTAGACCGGCGTTTTTTCGATCCCAGCGCAGCGGTCCCGTCCCGGGCCGAGGTACTCAAATCGTGGTTGCCCTACCTCGCGGCGCAGTTGCAGGAAGGCGTGCCGCTGGCGCGTATGACCCGCCACGCCCTCGGGTTCTTCCAGGGCTGTCCGGGTGCGCGCCAATGGCGGCGCCACCTGAGCGCCCAGGCGAGCCGCCCTGGCGCGGGTGTGGAGGTGCTGGAGCAGGCGCTGGTGTCGCTAAAGCAAGCAGCCTGAGGGCCACGCGTTTCGGCTAGAATGGCGCGCCGCTGCCGCGGCGTAGATACCCACGCCGTGTTCCCAGGAGACCCGCATGACGAGACGAGGCCCCACGCCCCTCGCCGCCCGCGCCGACCGGCATGCCCTCTATCAGAGGTCAGTGCAGGATCCTCCCTGGGAGATGGAGTTCGTGGCGGATACCTTCCGCGCGACCCGCGGCCGCGAAGCACGCCGCTTCCGCGAGGATTTCTGCGGCAC
>DATIEQ010000257.1:0-4102 GCA_035455665.1 Gammaproteobacteria bacterium
AATGACCTGCCCTAAGGCTCCGTCTACAGCATGAAAAACGGGCTCCCTGAAGGAGCCCGTTTTGATTTCGAAAGTGAGCCATCTGGCGTCTACTCGCCCCCGACGTATATCACGCCACCCTTCATGACGAACAGCGGGTGAGCCGTGCAAGCGGCGAACGACCGGCCATGGGCTCGTCGCATTGCGACGAGCGGGCAGGCAGGATGCCTGCTCTGGACTGAGTGCAGAACAGGAAGCTCAGCAATCAGGCCGGGCTGGACAAGGCGCCAGGGATGGTCATTTGCAACCCATATAGCAAATACCACCCTTCATGACGAACAGCGGATGCTCCGTCGCCTTGATGTCGGTCAGCGGGTTGCCCGGCAGGGCGACGATGTCCGCGAGCTTGCCGGCCTCCAACGTCCCCAGCGGCGGCTTCACGCTCTTGTCGCCGCGGTTGCCGTAGAGCAGGTCCGCGGCCTTCGCCGTGGCTGCCAGTAACGCGTCGGTCGGCGACATGCCGTCCTTCACCATCAGCTCGAACTCGAAAGCATCCTGGCCATGGGGCTCCACGGCGGAGTCGGTGCCGAAGGCGATGGGCACGCCGAGCTTCAAAGCGTGCTGGAACATGATCTGCGACTGGGTCGCCGCAGCCAGGGCCTTGGTACGGATCGCGGGCGGATAACTGTCGGCCTTCTGCCCCACCCAATAGCTGGCGTACAAGGTCGGCACCAGGTACACGCCCTTGTCCTTCATCATCTTGAGGGTGTCATCCTGCAGGAAGGTGCCGTGCTCGATGGAATCCACGCCCGCCTGGATGGCCATCTTGGCGGCGAGATCGCCGTGGCAGTGGGCCGCCACCTTGCGGTGCCAGGTATGGGCTTCGCCGACGATGGCGTCCATCTCCGCCTGGGTCAATTCCGGCACGTCCACCGGGTCGCTGAGTGAGAGCACGCCGCCCGAGGGCATGAACTTGATGACCGTGGCGCCGTACTTCATCTGGTAGCGGACTGCGGCGCGGCACTCCTCAGGGCCGTTGCACACGCCCTGGACCGGACCGAAGGGTGGCGCCACGTTGGGCGGCAGGTCCTGGCCGTCCGCATGCCCGCCGGTGGAACCGATGGCGTAGTTGGAGAAGATCATGCGCGGCCCGTCGATGACCCCCGCGTCGATGGCGTGGCTCAAGGCGGCGGCGATGTAATCCACGGAACCCACGTCGCGCACGCTGGTGAAGCCCGCATCGAGGGTCTGCTTGGCGTACTTGGCGCCGTACAGGGCCTGCTCCGCGGGCGAGCGCGTCTGATCCTGGTAGAAGCCCTTGTACCAGTTCTCCTCGAACTGTCCGTCGAGGTGCACGTGCGAATCGATCATGCCCGCCATGAGCGTCGCATCACCCAGGTCGATGACCTTCGCGCCGGCGGGTATGTTCGCGTCGGCGCCGACCGCCAGTATCTTGTCGCCCTGCACCACCACTACACCATGGTCGGTGAGCTTGCCGGAGACCGAATCGAAGAGATGGGCGGCCTTCAGCACCGTGACCGGCGCATCGGCGGCGGGAGCGGTGGAGGCGCCGAGCAGGAGGCCGAGGGCGGCGGTGAACAGCAACGTCGGGTATCTCACGGATATCTCCTTAAGATGATGCAATCGCTGGAACCGGTGGGGCCGCCATGTTTGTCCCGGACCGTCCGCTTGTCAAATGGCGCGGTCCGAAACTCAGCTCTGGTGGACGTAGAGGCTCGTCTTCTTGCCGTCACCTGCGAGCTTGACTGGTCCCTCGCAGGCGAAGCCGAGCCCTTCCAACAGACGGATGGAGCGGTCGTTGTCGGGGCTCACGATGGCGAGGATACGCCGCAAGCCGTATGCCTGCTGTCCTTGGGCGAGCGTCGCCTCCGCCGCTTCCCGGGCGTAGCCCCGGCCCCGGTAGCGGGCGAGGAAGGCGAAACCGATGTCCACGTCGGGCAGTGACTCCCGCTTGATGAGGCCGCAGATGCCGATCGCCGCACCATCCGCCTTTAGCTCCACGGCGTAGAGTCCGAAACCCAGGCGCGCGTACATGTCGAGCGGGCCTTTCGTGAGGTAGCTGCGGGCACCGTCCAGGTCGCGGATGCCCCGATCGCCGATGTACCTGATCCAGTCCGGGTCGTTCGCGAGCTCGAAGACGAATGCCGCATCGTCCAGCGTGAGGCGACGCAGGCGCAGGCGCGCTGTCTCGGCGACCGTCATGCGCTCCTCTGCCGCTCGAAGACCGAGTACTGGAAGCGTTGGATACGAGTCTGCGGCGTCACGTGGTCTTCACTGTGGCTCTGTCTGAGCTTGTAGCCGGTGCCCAGCTCCGCGGCCAGGCTCGCGGAGGAGTAACGCTGCACCGGCAGCCCGCTGCAGCGCTCCGGCCCATCCAGGGCGAAGCTCGCGACGATGGCGGTTCCGCCCGGCGCGAGCGCGGCGTCGAGTGCAAGGCGGTAAGCAGCTCGATCCGCGGGCTCGGTGAGGAAGTGGAACACCGCCCGGTCGTGCCATAGGCGGTACAAGCGCCGCGGCTTCCAGGCGGTGATGTCCGCCACCAGCCAGTTCACTTTCAGGGCGGCCTTGCCGAGCCGTGCCCCGGCCCGCTCCAGCGCTGCCTCCGAGATGTCCAACACGGTGAGGTCCGTGTGGCCCGCCGCGAGCAGGTGGTCCACGAGCCGCGAGGCGCCTCCCCCCACGTCGATGATGGGGTCGGCGGGCGCGAGCCTGGCTGCGCGGATCAGCTCCAGGGACACATCCGGGTGCACCTGGAACCAGCTGACGGCGTCATCCGCCTTCTGCCGGTATACGTCTTCCCAGTGCTGTTTGCGGTCCATGCGGGCGTCTCATGCCTTCATGAAGCTCTAAACCCCGCCCAGCACGGCAGGCCGGCCGACGGGAGGTAGTGAAAGGGCGATGCCGGGTTTTGACAGGTCCAGAGGCCTGGATTATACATATTCATAATGACCCTTCGCCCCATGCCGAGCCGGCCTGGAGCGGGAGGGACAAGGGAGAAAATAATGACAACCAGCAGCACCGGTCCGGTGCCCTTCGGCTGCATCGCGGGCTTCACCATGCAGGAGGCGGTCTTCCGCAAGCGCTGCGCCGCGCTCTTGCACGACATCTCGCGCCTGCTCGGCGCCGACGACGACTACGAATGCCGCCGCGGCAACAAGGGCGGCGTCAAGACCATGGAGATCAAGCTCCACCTGCCCTTCCGGCCGCGCGACTCCAAGCTCGTGTGGATGGTGCGCCAGCTGTTCGTGCGGGTGAACCTGCACCTGCTCGAGCAGACCGTGGTGATCGTCAAGACCGGCGACCGTATCTCGAACCGTTACACCCTGCTCGCTGCGCCCGAGAAGCAGGACGAGGGACCGCCACCCATCGCCCAGCGGCGCATGGCGGTGGTCTCGCGCAAGGAGAAGGGCAAGCCCTCGGTCACCTGGTACCAGGTGCCCATCTACGAGAGCGACAAGGTGGACACCGACACCTATGGCCGCGCCATCGCCCTCGCCCGGGCGGACGGCATGGAAGGTGACCTGCAGGTGTTCTCCGAGAACGACGCCGACCTCTTGCGCGACGTGGTGATGAAGCTCGAGACGGAAGCGAAACGTAGCCGCTCGGAGCGCACCGGCAAGAGCACCAGCGGGCGCTTGGTCTTCTTGGACTATCACCACAAGAAATAGACGACGGGGAAGCCGATCTGAAGGCCGGCTTACTCACTCATCGTTTCCTTAAAGATTTGCCTCGATGAACGCCCTGAGCTGCGACTTGGACAGGGCACCCACCTTCTGCGCCTGCACCTGGCCGTCCTTGAAGAACAGCAGTGAGGGCATGCCGCGCACGGCATAGCGCTGGGCGAGGGCCAGGTTCGCGTCCATGTCCACTCGCACCACCGTGAGCGTCGTCCGGTATTCGGCTGCCACCTCGTCGAGGATCGGCTCGATGGCCTTGCAGGGCGCGCACCACTCGGCACCGAAGTCGACAAGCACCGGCAGCGCCGACCGAAGCACGTCCGCGTCGAAGTTCGCATCGTCCACTTTCAGGACCTCTCCGCTCATCGCTCGCAGCTCATCTTGGCCTTCAATGACAACGCCTGGTACTGGAACGTGGTCGAGTC
>DATIEQ010000258.1:0-2278 GCA_035455665.1 Gammaproteobacteria bacterium
CAGCGGATCGCATCATCGACGGCATGGCGCGGACCATCGCCGCCAAGGTCATGACCTACGACCTGGCGCGCCTACGCGAGGCCATCCGCGTCTCGAAGCGCGAGATCGCGGCGCGCAAGAACGTAGAGGAGAAGATGCAGAGCCTCATCCCGGGCGCCGAGCTCGTGGGGTGCTCCGGTTTCGGCGACGCCATCATCGCCCACATGGACTGAGCCCCGGCTGTTTCGCGCGGGCCGTTTGTCTTAATCTATCCGTATCAGGGGAGACGGTGGTGGCCAAGATCGCAGTCCTGCTGGTGGACGACCACAAGCTGGTGCGCACCGGCCTCAAGTTCATATTGCACGACACCCCCGACATCATCGTGGTAGGAGAGGCGTCCACCGGTGAGGAAGCGCTGGAAAGCGCACGCGCGCTGAAACCGGACGTGGTTATCATGGATGTGTCCATGCCCGGCATCGGCGGGCTCGAAGCGACCCGCAAGCTCGCCATGGGGCTGCCGGACGCACGCGTGATCGTGCTCTCGGTGCATACCGCGGAACCTTACCCGATGCGGCTGCTGGAAGCGGGAGCCTCCGGCTATCTCACCAAGGACTGTGCGCCGGATGAGATCGTGAAAGCGATCCGGCGGGTGCGGGCCGGGGAGCGTTATATCACCGCCGACATCGCTCACCAACTCGCGCTGAACGCGGTATCGCACAATACCGCATCGCCCTTCGATCAGCTTTCGCCTCGCGAGATGCAAGTGACCCTCATGGTCACGGGCGGGCACTCGCTACAGGCTATCTCCGAGAAACTCCACTTGAGCCCCAAGACCGTCAGCACCTACCGCTCGCGCCTCTTCGAGAAACTCGGCGTGAGCAACGATGTGGAACTGACGCGCCTCGCACTGCGCTATGGCGTCATCGAGGAGAGATCGGGCGAGTCGCCTGTCGCCCGTTGAACGGATACGCCCTTAACGACCAAGTCCCCGACACGCGCTCCTCTCCACCATGAGCAGTACTCCTGCATTCGACGGCAATTGTCGCTTGTGCCCGCGCCTCGCGGCGTATCTGGACAACGTGCGGCAGGAGCACCCGGATTATCACGCGGCTCCGGTGGCACCCTTCGGCGATCCGCGTGCCCGTCTGTTGGTCGTGGGATTGGCGCCGGGATTGCACGGCGCAAACCGCAGCGGTCGGCCCTTCACCGGGGATCATGCGGGCATCCTGCTCTATGGCAGCCTGCACAAATACGGTTTCGGCAGCCGGCCGGAATCCGTGAGCGTGGCTGACGGACTCGAACTCCGATCATGCCGCATCACCAATGCGGTGAAGTGCGTGCCGCCGGCGAACAAACCGCTGCCGGCGGAGATCCGCCGCTGCAACCCGTATTTGACGGCGGAACTCGCTAACTCGACGCAGCTGCGGGTGGTGCTCGCCTTGGGGCGTATCGCCCATGACGCGGTACTCCGGGCGCACGCGCTCAAACCCGCGGGTTTCGCCTTCAAGCATGGAGCCGAGCATGCGCTACCCGGCGGCCGGGTGCTCTTGGATTCCTATCACTGCAGCCGCTACAACACTCAAACCCGGCGGCTCACGCCGGCCATGTTCGAACGCGTGGTGGCGCGCGCGCGGGCGCTCGTGGACGGCCATGGCCGCGGCTGAATTCGACAGCGCGCGGCTGTTGAAGAGCGTGAGCGTGGCGCCGGGCGTCTATGTCATGCGTGATGACAAGGGCGAGATCCTCTACGTGGGCAAGGCGCGCAACCTGAAGAAGCGGCTCGCCACCTATTTCCGCAAGCGCGAGGACAACCCCAAGACCCGCGCCATGCTGACGCAGCTCGCCCATGTGGATGTCACCGTGACGCATACGGAGACCGAGGCACTGCTGCTGGAGAACAATCTCATCAAGCAACACCGGCCCCGTTACAACGTGGTGTTGCGGGACGACAAGAGTTATCCCTATATACGCCTGGAGACCGCGCACCCGTTCCCGCGACTCGCCATCTATCGCGGGCGCCGCAAGGAGAGCGGGCGCTACTTCGGTCCTTACCCCAGCGCCTATTCCGCGCGCGAGAGCGTGAACCTCCTGCAGAAACTGTTTCTCCTCCGGCAGTGCAACGACGCCTTCTTCCGCAACCGCAGCCGCCCCTGCCTGCAGTACCAGATCAAGCGTTGCTCTGCCCCCTGCGTAGGCCTGATCGGCGCGGAAGACTACGCCCGCGACGTTGAGAATGCGGCGCTGTTCCTGGAAGGGCGCACCCGTGAAGTGGTGGGCGCCATGGTGCGCCGCATGGAAG
>DATIEQ010000259.1:0-6712 GCA_035455665.1 Gammaproteobacteria bacterium
GCTATTTCGGCGATGCCATCAAGGTATTGCCGGAACATGACGTGCTCGCGAAGCTTGGCCAGGAATTCCACGGCGCCGGCGCGGCCGTCGCGGACAGCGTCATGCACCCGACCCTGTACCTGGCTCTCGCCGGTGTCGCCACCGCATGGTTCCTGTACATCCGCCGTCCCGAACTCCCGGCGCTGATCGCCGCGCGTGTTAAGCCGCTCTATACCCTCGTCTCCAACAAGTTCTATTTCGACGAGCTCTACGTCTTCCTGTTCGCCGACGGTGCCCGCGCCCTGGGCAAGTTCCTCTGGCAGGAGGGGGACGTGACGTTGATCGACGGGCTGCTCGTGAACGGTTCCGCCCGCGGCATCGGCCGGCTGTCCGGCGTGCTGCGACGCGCCCAATCGGGTTATCTCTACCACTACGCCTTCGCCATGATCATCGGGCTATGCCTGCTGCTTGGCTGGGTGCTCCTGAAATGAACCCTGGGATGAACGGATGAGCGGACACTTCCCGATCCTGAGCCTGCTCCTGTGGCTGCCCATCGCCGGCGGCCTGGTCGTGCTCGCCGCCGGGCGCATCGCGCCCCAGTACGTGCGCTGGCTCGCGCTCTTCTTCGCCGTGCTCACCTTCGCCGTGAGCGTCCCCCTCTGGACCCAGTTCGACACCGGCACTGCGGACCTGCAGTTCACGGAGAAGGTCCCCTGGATAGGCACCTTCAACGTGTACTACTCCCTCGGGGTCGACGGCATCGCCATGCCCCTGATCCTGCTGACCACCTTCATGACGGTGCTGGTGATCATCGCCGGCTGGGAGGTCATCCAGTACAAGCTCGCCCAGTACATGGCGGCCTTCCTCATCATGGAAGGCCTCATGGACGGGGTGTTCTCCGCCGCCGACGGGTTGCTCTTCTACGTGCTGTGGGAGGCGATGCTCATCCCCATGTTCCTCATCATCGGGGTCTGGGGCGGGCCGCGGCGCGTCTATGCCACCATCAAGTTCTTCCTGTACACCTTCCTGGGTTCCGTGTTCATGCTGGTGGCCATCATCTACATGTACGTGAAGTCCGGCAGCTACGACATCCAGGCCTTCCAGCAGTTGCCTCTCGGCATGAACGAGCAACTGCTGATCTTCCTGGCCTTCCTGCTGGCCTTCGCCGTCAAAGTGCCCATGTGGCCGGTGCACACCTGGCTGCCGGACGCCCACGTGGAGGCGCCCACGGGCGGCTCGGTGATCCTGGCCGCCATCCTGCTGAAGATGGGGGGTTACGGCTTCCTGCGCTTCAGCCTGCCCATCGCCCCGGATGCGAGCCATGCCCTGACCTGGCTCATCGTCGGGCTGTCGCTCGTCGCCATCGTCTACATAGGCTTCGTGGCCATCGTGCAGACGGACATGAAGAAGCTGGTGGCCTATTCCTCCGTGGCCCACATGGGCTTCGTGACCTTGGGCTTCTTCCTGCTGTTCGTCATCTTCGAGAAGACGGCGAGCGTGTCGGGGACGGTCATGGGCGTGGAGGGCGGGCTGGTGCAGATGATCTCCCACGGCTTCGTGTCCGGCGCCCTGTTCCTCTGCGTCGGCGTGCTCTACGACCGGCTCCACAGCCGCGAGATCAGCGCCTACGGCGGCGTCGTGAACGTGATGCCGGCCTTCGCCTTCTTCATGGTGTTCTTCGCCATGGCGAACTGCGGGCTGCCGGGCACCTCGGGCTTCGTGGGCGAATGGATGGTGATCCTCGCCGGCATGCGCGCGAATTTCTGGGTGGCCTTCGCCGCCGCCTGCACCCTGTTCCTCGGCGCCGCCTATTCCCTGTGGCTGGTGAAGCGCGTGATCTATGGGCCGGTCGCCAACGATCACGTCCGTGAGCTCAAGGACATCAGCCGCCGCGAGTTCATCGTGCTCGGCCTGTGCGCCGTGCCGGTGGTCCTGGTCGGTGTATGGCCGGCGCCGCTACTCGACGTCCTGCATGTGACCGTGACCAATCTCGTGCACCAAGTGGTGCAGTCGAAACTCTGACGCGAGGCCGCCATGAACTTCGAACTGCCCCAATTCCTGCCTGCCGTCCCGGAGATATTCCTCCTGGGGATGACCTGCTTCATCCTGCTGGTGGACGTGTTCCTGAGCGACAAGCATCGGCTCGTGACCCACTGGCTGTCCGTCGCGTCGATCGCCGGCACTGCCTGGCTCACCGTCGCCGTAGCGCAACAGGGCGGCTTGCTGACCTTCAGCGACATGTTCGTGAACGATGCCATGGGCAACGTGCTCAAGCTCTTCTGTTATCTGGCGGTGGCGGTGGTGTTCCTCTATTCGCGCGACTACCTGCGTGACCGCACCCTCTTCAAGGGCGAGTTCTACGTGCTGGGGCTGACCGGGCTCCTCGGCATGATGGTGATGATCTCCGCCCACAGCATGCTGACGGTGTACCTGGGGCTCGAGCTCCTGTCCCTATCCCAATACGCCATGGTCGCTCTCGACCGGGACTCACCCGTGGCTTCGGAAGCCGCGATGAAGTACTTCGTGCTGGGCGCCATCGCCTCGGGGACGCTGCTCTACGGCATGTCGTTCCTCTACGGCGCCACCGGCACCCTCGACCTCGCGCGCAGCGGCGTGCGCATCGCCGAGGCGCCGGCGGTCAACATCGGCACGGTGTTCGCGCTCGGTTTCGTCATCGTCGGCCTGTGCTTCAAGCTGGGGGCGGTGCCGTTCCACATGTGGCTGCCGGACGTGTACGAGGGTTCACCCACGCCGGTGACGCTCTACGTGGGCACGGCTCCCAAGATCGCCGCCTTCGCGCTCTTCATGCGCTTCCTGGTGGCGGGCCTGGGCGGCCTGCATAGTGACTGGCAAGTCATGCTCATCGTGATCTCGCTCCTGTCCCTCGCCATCGGCAGCATCGTCGCCATCGCCCAGACGAACTTCAAGCGCATGTTGGCGTATTCCACCATCGGTCACGTCGGGTTCATCCTGCTCGGCATCCTCGCGGGCACCACGGACGGTTACCAGGCGGCGATGTTCTACACGCTCACCTACGTGATCATGGCGATGGCGGGCTTCGGCCTCATCATGCTGCTCGCCCGGCGCGGCTTCGAGTCGGACCGCCTCGACGACTTCAAGGGCCTGAACGAGCGCAGCCCCTGGTTCGCGGCCATGATGCTGGTAGTGATGTTCGGCATGGCGGGGGTGCCGCCCTTCGTGGGTTTCTTCGCCAAGCTCTACGTGTTGCGGGCCGTCATCCACGCCGGACTCACCTGGCTCGCGGCGGCGGCGGTGTTCTTCTCCATCATCAGCGCGTTCTATTACATCCGCCTGGTGAAGCTCATGTACTTCGACCGGGCGTCCGCCGATGCGCGGCCCGTGCGCGCGGAGTTCGACATGCGCTTCCTGCTCTCCGGCAACGGCCTGGCCATCCTGTTCCTGGGGCTGCTGCCGGGCCCGCTCCTGGCGCTGTGCGCGCGGGTGATTGCGTTCTGAGGCGGCGTTTTCCTGTCGCGGCTGCGCGACAGGAGGGCGAAAAACCTTGAAAAATCAGTCACCCTGCTATATATTCTTCATCCGCCGGGTGCGGGGTGGAGCAGTCTGGCAGCTCGTCGGGCTCATAACCCGAAGGTCGTAGGTTCAAATCCTACCCCCGCTACCAAAATCAAGGGCTTAGACGCCATTTCTCTTGCCGTTTAGCGGAGAGATCTGGAGCCGAAGCCCGAGGACACGAGGGCCCCGCGCAGGGGTTTTTTTGTGTCCGGCTGCAGGCTTCGAAGCCGCGGCCCGACAACCCCGGGATGCCGGGGTTTGTCGTCTTCAGGGTCCCCGCCTGGGTGCGGGGGTTTTGGGAAGGGCCCTGGGCCCTTTTTTTATTGACGGAGCGGTTTGTTGCAAGGCGGATCGATGCGCGAGCGGCTGCTGGGGCTCCTGGAGCCCGCCGTGGAGGCTCTGGGATACGAGCTCGTGGAGCTCGAGTTCCACGGCCAGGGCGGCGGCAGCTTGCTCAGGCTGTACATCGACAAGGCCGCGGGCGTGACGGTCGATGACTGCGAGCAGGTGAGCCGTCAGGTGAGCGCGGTGCTGGACGTGGAGGACCCGCTGCCCGGGGCCTACACCCTCGAGGTCTCCTCACCGGGGCTCGACCGGCCCTTGCGCAAGCAGGCGGACTACGCCCGTTTCGCGGGCCGGCAGGCGAAGCTCGAGCTCGCCCTGCCGCGGGCCGGACGCCGCCGCTACACGGGCACGCTCAAGGGCCTGGAGTCGGACGCGGTGTTGATCGAGGTGGACGGCGAGATGCAGCGCCTGCCGCTGGCGGAGATCGCCAAGGCGAGGCTGGTACCCGAATACAAATTTTGAACATGTAGTCTTGGAAGAGCGAGTCATGAACAAAGACATACTGCTGGTCGTGGATGCCGTCTCCAACGAGAAGGGCGTCGACAAGAACGTGATCTTCGAGGCGCTGGAGGCGGCGTTGGCGTCCGCCACGCGCAAGAAGCACGGCGGCGAGATCGACGCGCGCGTCGCCATCAACCGCCAGACGGGCGAGTACGAGACCTTCCGCCGCTGGCTGGTGCAGGCGGACGACGCCGTGCTCGAGTCCCCGGACCGCGAGATCCGTCTCATGGACGCCGTGGACCTGAAACCGGAGATCCAGGTGGGCGAGTACATCGAGGAGCCCATGGAATCGGTGCCCTTCGGCCGCATCGCCGCCCAGACCGCGAAACAGGTCATCGTGCAGAAGGTGCGCGAGGCCGAGCGCGCCCAGGTGGTCGAAGCTTACCAGGGCCGCGTCGGCGAGCTCGTCACCGGCCTCGTGAAGCGCGTCGAACGCGGCAACATCTACATCGACCTCGGCAACAACGCCGAGGCCTTCATCCCGCGCGAGGACATGATCCCGCGCGAGGCCGTGCGCACGGGCGACCGCATCCGCGGCTTCCTGAAGGAAGTGCGCGCCGAAGCGCGGGGTCCGCAGCTGTTCGTCACCCGCACCGCCCCCCAGTTCCTGATTGAGCTCTTCAAGCTCGAGGTGCCGGAAGTCGGCCAGGGGCTCATCGAGATCAAGGGTGCGGCCCGCGATCCGGGCTCGCGCGCCAAAGTCGCGGTCAAGAGCAACGACTCGCGCATCGACCCCGTGGGCGCCTGCGTCGGCATGCGCGGCTCGCGCGTGCAGGCCGTGTCCAACGAGCTCTCCGGCGAACGCGTGGACATCGTGCCCTGGGACGACAACCCCGCCCAGTTCGTCATCAACGCCATGTCGCCCGCCGAGGTGATCTCCATCACCATGGACGAGGAAGCGAAGAGCATGGACATCGCGGTGGCGGAGGACAACCTGTCCAAGGCCATCGGACGCGGCGGTCAGAACGTACGGCTCGCCAGCATCCTCTCCGGCTGGGAGCTCAACGTCATGAGCGAGGCCCAGGCCACGCAGAAGACCGAGGTCGAAGCCCAAGCCTTGCAGAAGCTGTTTATGGAGCATCTGGACGTGGACGCGGACGTGGCCGCGATCCTGGTGCAGGAAGGCTTCTCCAGCATCGAAGAGATCGCCTACGTGCCGACCACCGAACTGCTGTCCATCGAGGAGTTCGACGAAGCCACCGTGGAAGAGCTGCGTGGCCGCGCCCGCGACGTGCTCCTGACCCAGGCCATCGCCAGCGAGGAGCAGGTGGGCGACGCCGAGCCTGCCGAGGACCTGCTCAGCATGGAGGGCATGGACAAGGCGCTGGCCTTCAAGCTGGCCAACCACGGCATCCGCACCATGGAGGAACTGGCGGAACAGGCGGTCGAGGACATCAAGGATATCGAGGGGCTGGACGAGAC
The DNA here is from genome assembly GCA_035455665.1 of Gammaproteobacteria bacterium. Lineage (GTDB taxonomy): Bacteria > Pseudomonadota > Gammaproteobacteria > Natronospirales > REEB76 > DASUBN01. The sequence goes on from DATIEQ010000259.1 coordinate 5,782, forward strand.
ACGCGCCGCGCAGCTCATCATGACGGCGCGTGCACCCTGGTTCGCCGCCGAACAGGCGCAGAACAAGTAAGAAACGCAGCGCGAGGATAACGGCATGGCCGAAGTCACCGTAAGACAACTGGCAGAAGTGGTGGGCACGCCCGTCGAGCGCCTGCTCACGCAGCTCTCCGAGGCCGGCATCGAAGTCGGTGATCCGGACGCCGCCATCAGCGACGACCAGAAGATGCAGCTCTTGACGCACCTGCGGCAGAGCCACGGCGAGAGTCCGTCGGCGGAACCGCGCAAGATCACCCTCAAGCGTCGCAGCGTCTCGGAGATCAAGCTCACCGGCTCCCAGGGCCGGGCCAAGACCGTGAGCGTGGAGGTGCGCAAGAAGCGCACCTACGTGAAGCGCACCGTGGTCATGGAAGAGGAGGCCAAGCGCCGCGCCGAAGAGGACGCCGTGCGCCAGGCCGAGCTCGATCAGCAGCGCGCCGAGGACGAGAAACGCGCCGCCGAGCGCGCCGCCAAGCAGGCGGTGGAAGACGCCAAGCGCAGCGCCGAGGAGCAGGAGCGTAAACACCGCCAGGAAGAGGAAGCCAAGCGCAAGCACGAGCAGGAGAGCCAGGTGCGTGCCGACGTGGAACGCCGCCGCGCCGAGGCGGATGCGCGCCGCGAATCCGAGGAAGAGGATCGCCGTCAGCGCGCTGCGTTGCCCAAGGGCAAACCGGCGCCCGTCACGGCCGCGGTCGTCGACGACAAGGGTGGGCACACCAAGTATGGGCGTGCCGAGCTGCACGTGGCGCACACCCTCTCCAGCAAGCGCAAGAAGAAAGCGGGCAAGGCGCGGACTTCGGTCAACGTGCAGCTCGAGGCGAAGCACGCCTTCGAGAAGCCGGTCGCGCCGCAGGTGCGCGAAGTCGCGATCCCCGAGACCATCACCGTGGGCGAG
>DATIEQ010000260.1:0-20209 GCA_035455665.1 Gammaproteobacteria bacterium
GGCGACCTTCGGCTCGACGCTGGATGGCAATTTCGGCCTGACGGTCGCGGGCGACGCCGAGTTCGACGCCGCCGTCGGGTCCCTGTCGCCACTGGCGAAACTGACCGTGACGGGCACGGCGACCACCAACGGCACCATCCACAGCAGCGGGTCACAGAACTATCTGGGACCGGTGGTCGTGGCGGCGAACTCGACGTTCACCACCAACGGCAACAGCGCGATCGACATCCGCGGCGGCATCAGCGGCCAGACCGGAGCCGAGTCGCTGACCCTGAACGCGGGCACCACCGGGGGCATCTCGCTCCTGGGTGGAGCCAGCTCGCTGGGCAGCCTCGTGCTCAATGACACGACGACCCTGAGCCTAAAGGGCAACTTCACCGTGCAGGCCATCAACACCGCGGGCTTGAGCGGTGGGGTGGTGCTCGCGGGCAACACGCAGATCATCACCGCCAGCGACATCACCCTGAGCGGCCTGAGCGGCGGCTTGACGGGCACGAACGCTCTCGGTATCAAGGCGAATGGCAAGACGGTGGATCTGACGAACACGGTAGTGAAAGTCGGCTCCCTCAACGTGACCGCGAGCAGCATCAAGCTGACCGGGGTGTCCACCACGCAGGGCCAGAGCTACACCGGGACGGTGGCGCTCGGCAAGAGCGGGCTGGACAACAAGGGCAGCGGCGACATCACGCTCAGCAGCGGCAGCGCCCTGAACCTGCGGGCCAGCACCGTCATCAGCAATAGCGGCGGCGGCATCATCCTCGGCGGCGACGTGAACGACGTGGGATCGGCCGGAACCGAAGCGCTCACCCTGAGCGCGCCCGGACAGGCGATCTCCATCACCGGCGACGTCGGAGGCACCCTGGCCCTCAGCAACTTGAAGGCCACGGCGCGCTCCATCACCCTGGCGAAGGTTATTACGGCCGGCAGCCAGAATTATGCCGGCACCGTCGACCTGACCGACGATTTGGCGGGCACGAGTCTGGCGTTCAGCAGCACGGCGACCATCTCTAAACCGGTGTTGCTGACTGCGGACGCCATTAACTTCGGCGGACCCGTTAAAGGCACCACCACGCTCGCGATCATCACGAAGACGCCGACCGTGGCGATCACCATCGGCACCGCGAGCTCCGGGCTGGTGTTGAGCAGCAGCGCACTGAGCGGCTACTCGGGTCTGCTGTACATCGGCGCCGTACCGAAGGCCGGGGGTGTAACCACTGGTGTGTTCGGCGTGCCCGAAAGCGCGCGACTCGCGACCAGCATCACCGTTGACGCACCGATCCACCTGGGCAAAGGCGGAACGCTGGTGCTGGTGAGCGCGGGCAACATCACCCTGGATGGGACCGCCACCGACCTGATCTCGGCGGATACCGTGGTGTTAGCGGCGACCGGCTCGCTGCTGGATCCGGGTTCAAGCGCGGGCATCACCAGCGACAACATATCCCTCGCCGCCCAGCAGATCGGTGCGACGGCTGCCGATTCGGTCTCGATCTATCCCGCGGGCCAGGGAGCGCCGATAGTACAGGTGGGTTCGGGAACTCCGACCTCCAACATCGGAGGCGACAACGTTGCCTTCGAGACGCAGCAGCCGAGCACCGGCGCTCCCTATGTGTCTATCTATGACACGGATGTGGGAGTGGTTCCGGTGAGCGCGACGATCACGAACGCCGGCCAGCAGTCTGCTGCGAACCAGCAGACCGGCGGCCTCCTCACCAGCGGCTTCATCGACGTGTCTGTGTTCCAACAGATCTCGCTGTATGACGTGAACGGCAGCGGCATCTCACTGCCCGCCGACCAGTGCGAGGAGCAGAGTTCCACGGGCCAGGGCTGCGGCCAGTAGCGAAGCAGGAACTGTGAGGCGCGTCAAGGATTCGGACGCCCTCGCTGGGCTAGGCTGGAGCCACCTGGAGGCTCATCGATGGCCATGCTGACCGCCCTGCGTTCGTTCACCTACGGCCTGCGCCGGCCCTGGCCGCTGCGCATGGAAGTGGGCGGTCTGTGGGAGACCTTCGCGAACGAAGAGGAATACGGCCGCTTCCTGAGCCAGCGCCTCGAGGTGCCCGCCCACAAGCTCGAGGCGCTGACCGCGCTCGACGCCCACGGCGTACAGCGCGAGCTGCGCCACACCCGCCGCTCCCACCAGAACGCCGTGGACATCCTGGTCCGCGCCATGGAGACCCGCTCGCGGCTGCGTCACCTATGGGGCCTCGTGGACGTGAGCAAGGTGCCGGACGAGCAGGACTGGCCCTCCATCCTGTTCGCCATCGGCAGTGCCGACAACGCCTCCGAACCGGCCCTGCGGCTCACCCTGACCCATTACATCCACTTCCTGGAAGCGCGCCGGGAGATCCTGGACAGCCTGAGCCGCGAGTGGCAGGCGGTGGCCCGCAAGGGTGGGGCAGGGCGGCCGGTGATACCCGTCGCCATGCGCCGCAACCCGCAGTCCGATTCCGAGTTCACCAGCCGCCGCAACAAGGTGTACGCGCGTCTGCCGCGCCGCCGTGCCGTGAACGTCGACTTGAACCGCCGCGCCGAGATCGCCGTCTACCTGGCCCGCAACCGCTTCTCCCTCGCGGCCGTGGACGGCGCGGTATTCCTGCAGTCACCGGAGGGCATGCGTTACCCGATGCGGGTGGGACGCAACATGGTAGGGCGCTCCCAGCAGTGCGATGTGTGCGTGGACGTGGGGCAGACGGACGTGTCCCGCCAGCACCTGCTCATCGAGCTTACCGACGGCAACCACGTGCGGCTCACGGATCTCTCATCGCGCGGCACTTACGTGCCGCCGGAGCTCCTGGAGCGCATGGATACGGGGGATACGTCAAGCCGCGTCCATTGACGGATTCATGACCGCGATAAAAAAGCGCTGCATGGCAGCGCTTTTTTGTTGGGTTGGAGGACGTGCGTTCAGCTCTTGAGGGCCGCCGCCACCCGCCGCTGCTCGTCGTGCAGCTTCGCGGGGATGCGATCGCCGTAACCCTTGAAGTATTCCTCCAGGTCCGCCATCTCCTTGCGCCACTTGCCGTGGTCCACGGCGAGCAGCGCCTTGAGCGTGGCTTCGTCCACGTCGAGGTCGTGGGTGTCCAGCGCCCCCGGTGCCGGCAGGTAGCCGATGGGGGAGTCCACCGCCTGGCCGCGGCCCTCGCAGCGGTCCAGGATCCAGCGCAGCACCCGCAGGTTCTCGCCGAAGCCGGGCCACATGAATTTGCCTTCGCCGTTCTGGCGGAACCAATTCACGTGGAAGATCTTCGGCAGCTTGTCCGAGCGCGTAGCGAAGGACAGCCAGTGGGACCAGTAGTCGGCGAAGTTGTAGCCGCAGAAGGGTTTCATGGCCATGGGGTCGCGGCGTACCACGCCCACTTGCCCCGTGGCGGCAGCGGTGGTCTCGGAGGCGACGCTCGCACCCACCAATACGCCGTGACCCCAGTCGTGAGCCTGGTAGACAAGCGGCGCCACGTCCGCGCGTCGCCCGCCGAAGATGATCGCCGAGAGCGGCACGCCCTTCGGGTCGTCCGCGTGCGGGGCGTAGCTCGGGTTCTGCTTCGCCGACACGGTGAAGCGCGAGTTCGGGTGGGCGGCAGTGCCGTTCTTGCCGTCGTAAGGGCGGCCCTGCCAGTCCTTCACCGGCGTGCCTTCCTTCAGGCCCTCCCACCAGGGTTGGTTGTCCTTAGTCACCGCCACGTTGGTGTAGATCGTATCGTGGGTGATCATGTCGTAGGCGTTGCGGTTGGTCTTGGGGTTGGTGCCCGGCACCACACCGAAATAGCCCGCTTCGGGGTTGATGGCCCAGAGCCGACCGTCGGAGCCTAGATGCATCCAGCAGATGTCGTCACCCACGGTCCACACCTTCCAGCCCTTATGGGAGGCAGGGGGGATGAGCATGGCGAGGTTGGTCTTGCCGCAGGCGGAGGGGAAGGCGGCCGCCACGTAGCGGGTCTCGCCCTCCGGGCTCTGGATGCCGACGATGAGCATGTGCTCCGCCAGCCAGCCCTCGCTCTTGGCCTGCCAGCCGGCGATGCGCAAGGCGTGGCATTTCTTGCCGAGCAGGGCGTTGCCGCCGTAACCCGAGCCGTAGCTCTTGATGGCGAGTTCCTCGGGAAAATGCATGATGAAACGCCGCTCCGGGTCGAGCTCGCCGGTCGAATGCAAGCCCTTGACGAAGCCGCCTTCCCGCTCGATACGCTGCAGGGCGGCCTTGCCCATACGGGTCATGAGGTACATGTTGGCGGCCACATAGGGGCTGTCCGTCAGCTCCACCCCGCAGCGCGCCAGGGGGGAATCCACCGGGCCCATGCAGTAAGGGATCACGTACAGGGTCCGGCCGACCATGCAGTCCTTGAACAGTGCGTCCATCTTGGCGTGGGCGGACGCCGGGTCCATCCAATGGTTGTTCGGGCCCGCATCCGCCTCATTTCGCGTACACACGAACGTCAGGTGTTCCACCCGCGCCACGTCGGAGGGGTTCGAGCGGTGCAGGTAGCAGCGCGGGTGGGTCTTTTGGTTGAGCTCCACGAGGGCGCCGGTCTTGAGCATGTCCTCCACGAGGGCCCGGTACTCCGCCTCCGAACCGTCGCACCAATGGATATGGTCGGGTCGGGTGAGTCGCGCCACATCGGCGACCCAGCTGGCGAGTGCTTTGTTGCTGGTCATTCGGGGTCCGTGTATCGATGGGGGAATGGCTAGGCCAAATATTATATAGCCTTGAAGCCCCACCAGCCTCCGGTCACCGGCCGCGGCTTCGAGGATGCTAGAATGCGCCGGGTCCGGGAGTAAGAGGCGAAGTCTATGGGTGAGCATACGATCCGGGAAATCCTGAGGCGCCGCAGCCCGGAGACGCAGCGCGCCTTGCAGCGCCGCCGCGAACTGCAGGGGGGGAAGGGTGACTCCCCGCTCAAGGCGCGGATCATCGCCGCCGGGGCCGCGATCGCCATCCTCGCCTGCATCGGCTACGTGTTGAACCTGGGGCATACGGCGGACAAGCGCTTGCTGGAGTCGAGGGGCACCCGCGGCAGTGACGCCCTGGTGCTATCCGATGCGACCGCCTTCCTTTCGAACACGGTACTCGCGTCGACGGACCCGGCTTTCTACGACAAGAGCCGCGGTTCGCTGCTGACCCGCCACCTCGTGCGCGTCTATTTCCCGGATGCCGGATACTTCACAATCACGATCATGGCAATGTCGTTGGAGATGAACAACCCGAAGACCGCGATCCTGGAGGCCTACATCAACGACGTGGGCTTCGTCGCGAACCAGGGTCATCCGATCAAGGGTTTCTCCGCGGCGAGCGGCTACTATTTCAACAAACCCTTCGCGCAGCTCGCTCCCCAGGAGGTGGCGCTGCTGGTGGCGCTCACCGATGATCCCGAGGGACTCGACCCACGCCAGCACGCGGATAAGGCGTTGGCTGCCCGTAACTTGGTGCTGCAGGACGATCTTGTACAGAATGTCTTGAGCCAGGCGCAGGTGGATGCCTTGCTGAAGGCGCCGCTCGCGGTGACGCCGCACCCCGCCCCGTGAGGGTGCGTCGCGCGCGGCGCACGACCCGCCATGGGCTCGAAGTACCGCTTCGAGCGGGCAGGCAGGAAGCCTGCCCTGGACTGAGTGCGCAGCAGGATGCGTAGCGCTCAGGCGGACCGGACACTGCACCAGGGAAGGGTCAGTGGACCATCCCTTGATCAGATTGCGAACCCGCCATTCCCACGATGCCTGACTTAAGCGAGCTGCTCGGCATCGAGGGTCCGCTCGCGGGTGCACTGCCGGATTTCGCACCGCGCGAACAGCAGCAGCAACTGGCGGCGGCGGTGGCGCATGCCCTGGATGACATGGGGGTGCTGGTGGCGGAGGCGGGTACCGGCACCGGCAAGACCTTCGCCTATCTCCTGCCCGCGCTGCTCGCCGGGAAGCGCGTGCTCATCTCCACCGGCACCAAGACGCTCCAAGACCAGCTCTATCACCGCGACCTACCCGCTTTGCGCGCCGCCGTCGGCATGCCGGTGAAGACGGCGCTCCTCAAGGGCCGCGCGAATTACCTCTGCCGTCAACGCTTGGGCCTGACCGCGGAGCAGGGACTGTTCGACAGCCGCGCGCGCCTCAAGGAACTCGAGGCCCTGCGACAGTGGGCCGCCGTCACCCGCAGCGGCGACATCTCCGAACTCACCACGATCCCCGAAGACTCGACCCTCTGGGCCCAGGTCACGTCCACTGCCGACAACTGCCTCGGCCAGGAATGCCCGGAATATTCCCGCTGCCACGTGGTAGAAGCGCGCCGCGCCGCCCAGGAGGCGGACCTGGTGGTGGTCAATCATCACCTGTTGCTCGCCGACATGGTCCTCAAGGAGGAGGGCTTCGGCGAACTCCTGCCGGGCGTGGACGCGGTGATCGTGGACGAGGCGCATCAGCTGCCGGAGATCGCGACCCAGTATTTCAGCACCAGCGTGTCCACCCGTCAGCTCGCTGACTGGCTGCAGGACGTGCGCAAGGAATACGCGGGCGCCGCCGGCGACCTGCCGGATTTCGAGGCGCGACTCGCGGCGTTGGAGCAGGCGCTCGCGGCGCTGCGCCCCGCGTTCGCGGAGGGCGGAGGGCGGCAGGAATGGGCGCACTTGCCGAACCGGGAGATGCTTGCGGAGCGCCTACGGGCGGTGCGATCGGCCCTGGAGGACCTGAAACCGGTCCTGGACGGCTTGGCCGGCCGCTCCCGCGGACTCGAGAGCTGCCGCGAGCGGGCCACGGTCCTCGGCCTGCGCCTTGCCGCCTTCCTGGACGAGGATACGGGGGCGGAGGTGCGCTGGATCGAGCATTTCGGCCGCCAGGTCGCCTTCAACCTGACGCCATTGGACGCTTCGGAACGCTTCGCGACACGCATGCATGAGACGCCGTGCGCCTGGGTGTTCCTATCCGCGACCTTGTCCATCGCCGGGGAATTCCGCCATTTCCGCGAGCGCCTGGGAGTGGCCGAGGCGGAGGAACTGTTGCTCGGCAGCCCTTTCGATTTCGAGAACCACGCGCTCCTCTATCTCCCGCCGCGCATGCCAGCGACCGATAGCCCCGCGTTCACCGCGGCGGTGGTCGAGGCGGCGCGCCCGGTGATCGAGGCCTCCGGCGGCCGTGCCTTCCTGCTTTTCACCAGCCACCGGGCATTGAAACAGGCGGCGGATATCCTGCGGGGCGAGCTGGACTACCCGCTGCTGGTACAGGGCGAGATGCCGCGACGGCGCCTGCTGGAGGCGTTCCGGGAGCTCGGCAACGCGGTGCTCCTCGGCACCGCGAGCTTCTGGGAGGGGGTGGACGTGAAAGGGCCGGCGTTGTCGGTCGTGGTCATCGACAAGCTGCCCTTCGCCTCGCCGGGCGACCCGGTGCTGAAAGCGCGCCTGGAGTTGATGCGCGGTGAAGGTCGCAATCCCTTCATGGAGTTCCAACTCCCCCAGGCGGTGCTGGCTCTCAAGCAAGGGGTGGGGCGCCTCATCCGGGATGCTCATGACACGGGGGTGTTGGTGATCTGCGACCCGCGCCTCACGGGCAAACCCTACGGCCGCGTCTTCCTGGAGAGTCTCCCTCCCATGCGCCGCACCCGGGATATCAAAGAGGTGACGCGTTTCCTTCACGAGCATCTGGGCGAGGCGTCGGAGGCGGCAGCGGGATGAAGCTCCTCGCCCTCGATACCGCGACCGGGCACTGTTCCGCGGCCTTGTTGCTGGACGGACAGCTCACCGAGCTCGCCATCGATGCCGAGAAAGCGCAGGCGGAGAACATCCTGCCGCTGGTGGAGCAGCTGCTGAAGGAGGCGCGTCTCGAACTCAAGTCCTTGGATGCAGTGGCCTTCGGGCGCGGTCCGGGGGCGTTCACAGGTTTGAGGGTGGCGGCGGCGATGGCCCAGGGTCTCGCCTATGGGGCGGGACTGCCGGTATTGCCCATATCGAACCTGGCAGCCCTCGCCCATGCGGCACGGCGCGTCCACGGCGCCGGACGGGTATTGGCGTGCCTGGACGCGCGCATGCAAGAAGTCTATTGGGGCGCGTTCGAGGCGGACACACGGGCGGTCCGGGCCTTTGGACCGGAGCAGCTCTCAGCTCCTACGGGATTAGAAGCCGGCCCTGGACCCTGGTTCGGGGCGGGTTCCGGCTGGAAAGCGTATGGGGGAAGACTCGGGGCAGGGGTCCCGAACCTGACGGGAGCGGACGGGGAGCTCGCGGCTAGTGCCGGCGACGTGGCCCGGCTGGCGGAGCCGCTGCTCATACGAGGCGAGGTATTGCCTCCCGAGCAAGCCCTGCCGGTATACCTGAGGGACCAGGTGGCCAAACCGAAGCTTTAACCGGATTGTCATGTTACCTTGTTTTAATACTCCGTCGGGCCGACCCCGGCGGCAGGCAAGCTATGGAAGAAAAGAGCATCCTGGTGGTGGAAGACGAGCGCGCCATCCGCGAGATGGTGGTCTTCACCTTGAAACGTGCCGGCTTCAGGCTCAAGGAGGCGGAGGATGCCGCCAGCGCCCGCCGCGCCATCGTCGATCACCGCCCCGACCTGATCCTGCTCGACTGGATGCTGCCTGACTTGAGCGGCCTCGAGCTCGCCCGGGCGTTGCGCCGCGACGAGGCGACCCGCGAACTGCCCATACTGATGCTGACCGCCCGCGCCTCGGAGGACGACAAGGTCCTGGGGCTCGAGAGCGGCGCCGACGACTACCTGACCAAACCCTTCTCTGCCCGGGAGCTCGTGGCTCGCATCCATGCGCTGCTCAGGCGCGTGGCGGGCGTGGAGGGGGAGGCGCTCGCCGCCGGCGACCTGAAGCTCGATCCCGCCAGCCACCGCGTCAGCGCGCAGGGCGAGGAAGTGACCCTCGGCCCCACCGAATACCGACTCCTCAAGTTCTTCATGTTCCAGCCGGACCGGGTGTTCAGCCGCACCCAGGTGCTGGACCGGGTGTGGGGCGGCAACGTGTATATAGAGGAACGCACCGTGGACGTTCACATCCGCCGCCTGCGCAAGGCGCTCGCCCCGCACGGCTGCGACGCCTACATCCAGACGGTGCGGGGCAGCGGCTATCGCTTCTCACCCCAAGCCGCGACGGACCGATGAGCCCGAGCTGGCGCCAGGAGGCCCTGGTGGTCCTGTTCCTGGGCCTCGCGGCCTTCGTCTGCCGCTTCCTGTTCGGGCATCTGTTCGCCTGGCTGTTCGCCGCCACCTTCGCCTACCTCGCCTGGCACCTCTTGAACCTGTACCGGCTGGATCGCTGGTTGCAGCGCGGCCGCCAGTTCGCCACCCCGGCTTCCCTCGGCGTCTGGGGCGAGGTGTTCAACCACTTCTACCGGCTGCGCCGACGCGACCGCGAGCGCAAGCGCCGCATCGCCTATCTGCTGCGCGAGTTCCGTAACTCCACATCCGCCATGCCGGACGGTGTGGTGCTGCTGGATGCACTGTGGGAGATCATCTGGTTCAACGACGCGGCCAGCCGTCTCCTGGGGTTGCGCGCGGGCCAGGATCTGCGGCGGCGCATCGGCAACCTGATCCGCCACCCGGACTTCGTGGGCTACATCCGCCACGGCGATTTCGACGATCCGGTGGACATCCCCGCGCCCGCGGCTCCCGGCGTGCAGCTCTCGCTGCTCATCGTGCCCTACGGCAGCGACCAGCGGCTGCTCCTGGCCCGCGATGTGACGCGCCTGCACCGTCTGGAGGAGATGCGCCGCGATTTCGTGGCGAATGCATCGCACGAATTGCGCTCGCCGCTCACGGTGGTGAGCGGCTATCTCGACGCCATGCGTGCAGACGCGGAGCTCGCCGCCGAATGGAGCGTGCCGCTGGCGGAGATGGAGCACCAGAACCAGCGTATGGCGGCCATCATCAAGGACCTGCTGGAGCTGTCACGGCTCGAGACCGAGGCCCGGGAGGCGCCGTTCGCACCCGTGGACGTGCCGGCGATGCTGGAGAGGGTGCGGCACGAGGCGCTCGCGCTCGGTTACGGTCCCCGCGACGTGGAGCTTGAGGTGGGCGAGCCGCTCTGGCTCTTAGGCGCGGAGAGCGAGCTCTTCAGCGCCTTCTCGAACCTGGTGTTCAATGCCATGCGCTACACGGGCGAGGGTGGCCGGATCCGCATCCTGTGGCGCCAGGAGGCGGACGGTGCGCGCTTGAGCGTCGCCGATACCGGCGTCGGCATCGCTTCCGAGCATCTGCCGCGGCTCACGGAACGGTTCTATCGGGTGGACAAGTCCCGCAGCCGCGACAGCGGCGGCACCGGCCTCGGACTCGCCATCGTCAAGCACGTGCTGCAGCGCCACGGCGCGAGCCTCGACGTGGAGAGCGAACCGGGCAAGGGCAGCCTCTTCAGCTGCTGGTTCCCTTCCGAGCGGGTGGCACGGGAGGCGCAAAGCGCGTGATTTTCAAGGTTGCGGCAGCTCCCGAGGGTTATACTGGGGCCGCCGCGTAAACGAGACGGCAACGCGGGTGTACGCATGGATAAACTGAACCTCACACACCACATCTCCCAGAAGTTCAACGAGGAGCTCGAGGACGTGCGCACCCGCGTGCTCGCCATGGGCGGCCTCGTGGAGCAGCAGATCGTGGACGCCCTGCGGGCGCTGACCGAGGGCGACAGCGACCTCGGGCGCAGCATCGAGCAGCAGGACTACAAGGTCAACCAGTTCGAAGTGTCCATCGACGAGGAGTGCGGCCGCATCCTGGCCCGCCGCCAGCCGGCGGCCAGCGACCTGCGCCTGATCCTGGCGATCATCAAGACCATCACCGACCTCGAACGCATCGGCGACGAGGCGGAGAAGATCGGCCGCTTCGCCGCGCGCCTCGCGGAGCAGGAGCGACCGGCGAGCAACTACCGGGAGATCGAGCACCTGGGCAGTCACGTGCGCGCCATGGTGCACGACGCGCTCGATGCCTTCGCCCGCCTGGATGCGGAAGCGGCGGTGCGCGTGGCCAAGGAGGATGAGCGCGTGGATGGGGAGTACGAAGCCCTGTCGCGCCAGTCCATCACCTTCATGATGGAGGACCCGCGCACCATCCGCCGGGCGCTGGACGTGATGTGGTCAGCCCGCGCCCTGGAGCGCATCGGCGACCATGCCAAGAACATCTGCGAGTACGTGATCTATCTCGTGCGCGGCAAGGATGTGCGCCACACGGGATTCGAGGCCATGGAGCGCGAGGTCTCTGAACGGCGCTGAGCCACCGGAGCGACCGCTCGTGATGTGGGTCGCAGCCCCACTGAAAGTTGCCTTGCAATAACCCCAAAGGCATCATGGTCCTTAAGGCCATGTCCTTGGAGATCACTCGCATGTTCATGCATCGCCGCCAGATGAACCTGGCTGGTTTCCTCGCCTGCGCCGCGCTCATGGGCTATGCCTATTTCGCCCAATTCCACTCCCACCTCGAACCTTGCCCGCTGTGCATATTCCAGCGCGTCGGCGTGATCGCCGTGGGCCTCCTGTTCCTGGCGGCAACGCTGCAGCACCCCAAGGGGTGGGGAGCCAAGGCCCACGGGGTGGCTATCTTGGCGGCGGCAGCGGCAGGCGGAGCGGTCTCGATCCGTCACATCTATATACAGCACCTGCCGCCGGAACTGGCGCCGCCCTGCGGGCCGGGCTTGGGCTATCTGTTCGCTAACCTGCCGTTCAACCAGTTCCTGGTGAAGGCCTTCACCGGAAGCGCCGATTGTTCCATCGTCACGTGGACTTTCCTCGGTCTTACGATGCCGGAATGGGTTCTTATCTGGTTCGTGATACTCGGCGTCGGCGGTTTCTTCAATAACTGGGAGAGATCAGCCCAGTAATTTCTTCAGCACATCGACGTAGATATCCACGAGCTGCTCCAGCTCGGAGACAGCCACGCTCTCGTCGATCTTGTGGATGCTGGCATTCTTCGGGCCGAACTCCACTACCTGCGCGCCCGTGGGCGCGATGAAACGCCCGTCGGAGGTGCCGCCGCCTGTGTCGAGCTTGGGCCGCAACCCCGTGACACCCTCCACTGCGTCCTGCATGGCGCGGCTCAGCTCGCCGGGCTCCGTCAGGAACGGATCCCCCATGGGGCGCCAATCGATGGCATAGCGCAGGCCATGCTTGTCGAGTATCGCCTGCACCCGCGTCTTCAGTTCATCCTTCGTCACGGCGCTCGAGTAGCGGAAGTTGAAGCGCACCGTCGCATCGCCCGGGATGACGTTGCCGGCCCCGGTACCCGAATTGAAATTGGAGACCTGGAAGCTCGTGGGTGGGAAAAATTGGTTGCCCTTGTCCCAGATCGTGGCCATCAATTCCGCCAGGGCTGGCGTCACCCGGTGGATGGGATTGTCGGCTCGTTCCGGGTAGGCAACGTGGCCCTGGATGCCTTCCACCTTCAGGATGCCGGTGAGAGAGCCGCGCCGGCCGTTGCGCAAGGTATCGCCGAAGCGCTCCAGGCATGAAGGCTCGCCGAGCACGCACCACTTTATCTTCTCGCCCCGGCCCTCGAGCGTCTCCACCACCTTCACGGTGCCATCCACGGAGGGGCCTTCCTCATCGCTGGTGATGAGGAAGCCGATACTCCCCCGAGGTTTAGGATTCGCCGCAATGTAACGCTCGACCGCCACCGTCATGGCAGCGAGGCCGCCCTTCATGTCGGCGGAACCGCGACCGTAGAGCAGCCCGCCACGTTCAGCCGGCCTGAAGGGGTCCGATGACCACTGTTCCTTGGGTCCCGTGGGCACCACGTCGGTATGGCCGGCGAACACCAGCAGAGGGCTCTCCTTGCCGTAGCGGGCCCAGAGGTTGTCAACCTGCCCAAAACGCATGGGCTCGACCCTGAAGCCGATTTTGGCAAGGCGCGCGGTCAGGAGGGGTTGGCAGCCGGCGTCCTCGGGCGTGAGAGAGGGCCGGGCGATGAGGTCTTTGGCGAGTTCCAGTACGGCGCTCAAGGGTGTCCTTTCAGCGTGCCTGGCGCAGTAGCTCGTTGATGCCGATCTTGGCCCGAGTCTTGGCATCCACGCGCTTCACGATGACAGCGCAGTTGAGGCTGTATTTACCGTCGGCGGAGGGCAGGCTGCCCGCTACCACCACGGCGCCAGCCGGTACGCGGCCGTAGAGGATCTCGCCGCTCTCCCGGTCATAGATGCGGGTGCTCTGGCCGATGAACACGCCCATGGAGACCACAGCGCCCTGCTCGATCACCACGCCTTCCACGATCTCGGAGCGGGCGCCGATGAAACAGTCGTCCTCCACGATGGTCGGAGAGGCTTGCAGGGGTTCCAGCACACCACCGATGCCGGCGCCGCCGGAGATATGCACGTTGCAGCCGATCTGGGCACAGGAGCCGACGGTAGCCCAGGTGTCCACCATGGTGCCGCTCTCGACACGGGCACCGATGTTCACATAGCAGGGCATGAGGATCACGTCCGGCGCGATGTAGGCACCGCGCCTAACGGTGGCGGGAGGCACGATGCGCGCGCCCTGCTTTGCGAAGGCGGCGGCATCATGACCCGTGTATTTAAGCGGCACCTTGTCGTAGTAGCGCGCACTGCCTCCCTCCATCACCTGGTTGGGATGGAGCCGGAAGTAGAGCAACACGGCTTTCTTGAGCCATGCGTTCACTATCCAGGCGCCGTCGCGTCTCTCCGCGACCCGGACTTCGCCCGAGTCCAGTAAGCCGATGGCTTCTTCCACCGCCTGCCTGAGCGCGCTATCCACCTTTTCAGGGGTGAGGGACGAGCGGGTCTCGAAAGCCTGTTCGATACGCGCGCGGATGTCGGTGTGCGTGTTCAAAGGCTCTCCACGTAATGGCGGATGCGGTGGGCCGCTTCCGCGCATTCCTCCACCGGCGCCACCAGGGAGATGCGCACCCGTCCCTTGCCGGGGTCACCGCCCGTACCCTGGCGGGAGAGATAGCTCCCCGGGAGCACGGTGACGTTCTGGCTGCCGAACAGGCCACGGGCGAAACTCTCGTCGTCCTGAGGCGTACGCGGCCAGAGGTAGAAGGCAGCAGGCGGGCACTTCACGTCCATGACCGGGCTGAGGATGTCCATGGCCGCCTTGAACTTCTCCCGATACAGGCGCCGGTTCTCCACCACGTGCTTGTCGTCGCCCCAGGCGAGGACGCTCGCGACCTGGGTGGGGACGGGCAGGGCGCAGCCGTGGTAGGTACGATAGAGCAGATATTTGTCCATGACCGAAGCGTCACCTGCCACGAAACCCGAGCGCAGCCCGGGTACGCTGGAGCGTTTCGACAGGGAATGGAACACCACGCAACGCTTGAAATCGTGGCGACCGAGACGCTCGCAGGCTTCGAGCAGACCCGGCGGTGGGTTCTTCTCGTCGTTATAGATCTCGGCATAGCACTCGTCTGACGCGAGGACGAAGTCGTAACGATCCGCGAGCTCGATGACCCGTTTGAGGTAGGCCACGTCCATGACAGCGCCGGTGGGGTTGCCGGGGGTGCATATATATAGGAGTTGGCAGCGCTTCCAGACGCTCTCGGGCACCGCGTCCAGGTCCGGCAAGAAACCGTTCTGTTCCTCGCTGTTCATGAACCAGGGCTCGGCGCCCGCGAGGAAGGCCGCACCCTCGTAGATCTGGTAGAAGGGGTTCGGCATGAGCACCACGGGTTTCGTGCCGGGGTCGATCACCGCCTGGGCGAAGGCGAACAGACCCTCGCGGGTGCCGGAGACCGGCAATACATGCCGTTCTGGGTCCAGGCGTCCCGCCGGGAGCTTGTAACGCCGCGACAGCCAGGCAGTGATCGCCTGGCGGAGTTCCGGCAGGCCCTTGGCGTTCGGGTAGGAGCCCAGGCCCGCCAGGTTCTCCCGCAAGGCATTGAGTATGAACTCCGGCGGCGCATGCTTGGGCTCGCCGATGGAGAGCGGGATGTGTGCGAGTTGGGCGGGCGGCGTCACGCCCTGCTTTAGCCTCGCCAGGCGTTCGAAGGGATAGGGTTTGAGTTTCTCGATGTGCGGGTTCATGCGGGTCTCATGGGGTCGTTCTCAGGCACGCTCGCCGATGCGCGCCAAGAGAGCCTGGCGCAGGCGTTCACGGGCGTCGGGGTCATCCACGGGTCGATGGCGCGCGTCGGTGATGAAGAACACATCCTCGGCGCGCTCGCCGACCGTGGTTATTTTCGCATTTTGCAGCCTAAGTTCGCAGGCCTTCAGAGCCTGACCGATGAGGGACAGGAGCCCCGGACGGTCGCCGGCCGTGATCTCCAGCACGGTGCGGTCGTTGCGGATGTCCTCGGCGAACTGGATGTGAGTCGGGGTGGTGAACATACGTACCTGGCGGGGTGCGCGGCGGGTGACCGCTACCGGCGAGGCGTTACGCCTATTGATCTCCCGCACCAGCACCCGCTCGATCTCAGCCAGGCGCTCGGGCTCAGCCAGGGGTACGCCCGTATCCTCCAGCACCACGTAGGTATCCAGGCTTGCGTCCTCGCCCACCGGGATGATGCGGGCATCCAGTACCGTGAGACCCAGCTGGGAGAGGACCGCCGTCACCCGGCCGAAGATGAAGTCGTCGTGACGTGAATAGATGCAGATGGCGGTGCCGCCCCGCTGGGTCTGCTGACGGAGGAACACCAGCGGCGTGTCGCTGGGCAGCCGCGCCGCCAGGTTGCCGGCATGCCAGGCGATCTCGTCGGCGCTGTGTCTCAAGAAATATTCTTCGGAGAGATGGTGCCACACCTCGGCCACCGCCCGCTCGTCGAGCCCGCGTTCTGCGAGCAGCGACCGCGCGGCCTGCTGGGTCTCGAGGATGAGTTCCTCTTTGTGCAGCGGGTTCTCCAGGCCGCGACGGAATGCCCGCTGCGTAGCCTGATAGAGCTCGATGAACAAGCTTGCTTTCCATGAGTTCCATAGGTCAGGGTTCGTGGCCCGCACGTCCGCGACGGTCAGCACGTAGAGGTAGTCCAGGTGCAAGGGGTCCCCCACCTGGGCGGCGAAAGCGGCCACCACGTCGGGGTCGCTGATGTCCTTCTTCTGGGCGGTGAGCGACAGGAGCAGGTGGTTCTGCACCAGCCAGGCGGCGAGGCTCGCGTCGTAACGGGACAAGCCGTGCTCCAGGCAGAAGCGTTCGGCGTCTCCGGCTCCAAGCTCGGAATGGTCACCGCCGCGGCCTTTGGCGATGTCGTGGAACAAGCCGGCGAGATAGGCGATCTCTGGCTTGGGCAGGGCCTGCATGATGCGGCTGCAGAGCGGGAACTCGTGGTCGTAGCGGGACAAGGCGAAGCGGCGCAGGTTGCTGACGACGAAGAGCGTGTGCTCGTCAACGGTGTAAGCGTGGAAGAGGTCGTACTGCATGCGGCCTACCACCGCGCCAAAGACGGGCAGGTAGCGGCCCAACACGCCGTAGCGGTTCATGCGCCTGAGTTCGTGGGTCACCCCCTGGGCTTCCCGCAGGATGGCCATGAAGAGATCCCGGTTCGCGGGTTCTGCACGGAAGGTCTCGTCCACCCGCGGCAGGCTGGTCCGCACCCGGCGGATGGTCTCGGCACTCACGCCCTTGAGCCGCGGGTGCTGCTCCAGGACATGGAACATCTCCAACAGGGCGGAGGGGCGGTGTTCGAAGAGCCCGGGGTCGCGCAAGCTCAGGAAACCTCCTTGGGCGGTGAAATCCGGCGTGAGTGTCGCGGCCTCGGCCTGTAAGGGGCGGAGGATGGCCTCGTCGAAGAGCTGCAGCAACATCTCGTTCAGACGCGAGAGCTCAAGCACCGTGCGGTAGTACTGTTGCATGAACTGCTCGACGCCGAGCCCCTGAGGCGCATCCACGAAACCCGCCTGCTTGGCTAGTTTGAGCTGGGCATCGAAGAGCAGACGGTCCTCGCGCCGGCCGTGCAGCAAGTGTAGGGCGTAGCGCACCTTCCACAGGAATTCCTGGCCCGCGTTCAGGCTCCGGTACTCCTCTTCCGTGAGGAAACCGTGCTCCACCAGGCCGCGCAGCGTCGCTGCGCCGAAATGGCGTTTCGCCACCCAGCCGATGGTCTGGATGTCCCGCAAGCCGCCGGGACCTTCCTTGACGTTCGGTTCGAGCCGGTAGGCGGTGTCGTGGTACTTGGCGTGACGCGCTCGCTGCTCCTGCAATTTCGCCGCGAAGAATTCGGATGAGGGCCAGAGCTTGTCCGGCCCCGTGACTTGCTGCAGTCTTCCGGACAGGGCTTGGTCGCCGGCGAGGTGGCGCGCTTCCATGAGACTGGTGGCGACGGTGACGTCACCCCGTGCGTGCTGCACACATTCCGCCAGGCTACGCACGCTGTGTCCCACCTCGAGCCCCATGTCCCACAGCAGTGCGATGAAAGCAGCGATGTGCTCCTGCTCACCGGCGTCGGGACCTTCGGCCAGGAGCAGCAGATCCACGTCTGAACAGGGGTGGAGTTCGCCACGGCCGTACCCGCCGACAGCCACCAAGGCGAGACGCGATTGGAAGCCGGTCAGGTGCACCTGGAAGGCGTGGCGGATGAGGACGTCCAGGAACGCGGCCCGGCTGCGCACCAACCCGGCAAGGGCTTCGCCACCTTCGAAACGGCGGCGCAACTCCGCATCGACCTCATGCAGGCCGCGGCGCAGGTCCGCGAGCGGCGCCTTGCTCTTGGCGAGCCGCCGTTCCAGTGCGTCCACGTCGATGAGCGGGGGAGTGCGGGCGGCGGCGGGGGCGGCGTTCAAGCGTCGAGTGTCACACGTCGCCGTTGGCGCGCTTCGTGAGTATCTCGTGGCCGTCGCCGGTGACCAGGATGGTGTGTTCCCATTGTGCCGAGAGCGAATGGTCCTTGGTCACCACCGTCCAGCCGTCCGGCAGCATCTTCACGTGGCGTTTGCCGGCGTTGATCATGGGTTCGATGGTGAAGGTCATGCCGGGTTTGAGCTCGAGACCGATCCCCGGGCTGCCGTAGTGCAGCACCTGCGGATCCTCGTGGTAGACGCGGCCGATACCGTGACCGCAGTACTCCCGCACCACCGAGAAGCCCTGGCTCTCGGCGTGTTGCTGGATGGCGTGTCCGATGTCGCCGAGGCGTACCCCCGGCTTGACCAGTTCCACGCCCAGGAGCATGGCCTCGTGCGTCACCTGCACCAGGCGCTTCGCCAGCACCGAAGGCTCGCCTACGAAATACATCTTGCTCGTGTCGCCGTGGAAGCCGTCTTTGATGACGGTCACGTCGATGTTGATGATGTCGCCGTTCCTGAGCTTCTTGTCGTTGGGGATGCCGTGGCAGACCACGTGGTTCACGGAGGTGCAGATAGTCTTGGGGAAGCCGTTGTATCCCACGTTGGCGGGGATGGCCTGCTGCCGGTCGACGATGTAGTCGTGGCAGATACGGTCCAATTCGTCCGTGGTGATGCCCGCTTGGACATGGGGTGCGATCATATCGAGCACCTCGGCGGCGAGGCGCCCCGCGTGGCGCATCTTGTCCTGTTCCTCTGGGGTCTTGATGGTGACGGGCATGGGCTGTGGCGGGGTCCGGATGTCCCGCAGGCGGGCCTAAGCCCTTGCCCGCGTTGCGTTTTAAGGGCGTCTTATGGTATAAAGCGCGGCGTTTTTTCGCAACAACAGGCCGGGACAGACCGCTCGCGGGCTCCTCGGCATTTTAAAACCCACACATACGCCGGCACCTGTCGCGGGGTGCCCGGTCCTACGGGATCCGGGTTGCGGCATGGGGCGTATGGAGGCTTAACCCCGGGGAACCCTGCTTGCAGGGCGCTCCCCATTAGGAGTTCTTCCATGTCTACTGCCATGTCCATGCGCCAGATGCTCGAAGCTGGCGTCCATTTCGGCCATCAGACCCGCTTTTGGAACCCGAAGATGGCGCCGTTCATCTTCGGCGAACGCAGCCGCATCCACATCGTCAACCTGGAAAAGACACTGCCCCTCTATAACGAGGCGGCGGAGTTCGTGAAACGCCTGGTGGCGGACGGCGGCAGCGTGTTGTTCGTCGGCACCAAGCGCGCCGCCCGCGAGAGCATCGGCGAGGAAGCGCGCCGCTGCGGCGCCCCTTATGTGAACCAGCGCTGGCTGGGTGGGACCTTGACCAACTACAAGACCGTGCGTCAGTCCATCCGTCGCATGAAGGAGCTGGAAGCCCAATCCGAGGACGGCACCTTCGACCGTCTCAGCAAGAAAGAGGTCATCCGCCTGCGCCGCGAGATGGAGAAGCTCGAGAAGAGCCTCGGCGGCATCAAGGAGATGAACGGCCTGCCGGACGCCCTGTTCGTCATCGACGTGGGGCACGAGAAGATCGCGGTAAGCGAGGCCCGCAAGCTCAACATCCCCATCGTCGGGGTGGTGGATACCAACAATTCACCCGACGGCATCGACTATGTGATCCCGGGCAACGACGACGCGATCCGCGCCGTGCAGCTCTATACCCAAGGCCTCGCCGACGCGGTGCTGGCGGGCCGTGAAGCCATGCCGCAGCTGGGCGGCGACGAGGATGAGTTCGTGGAACTCGACGAGAGCGGCCGGCCCAAAGCGCGCCGCGGCCGTCGCAAGGCCGGTGCTCCCAAGAAGGCCCCGGCGAAGCACGCCGAGGCTCCTGTGACGGCAGCTCCGGCAGCAGAGCCGGCAGCGACGCAGGAACACCCGGAGCACAAGGCGGGCGCGCGCAAGAAGACCGCCGTCAGGAAGGCCCCGGTCCGCAAGAAGACCGCGCACCGGAAACCGGCGGATAAGGCCGGCGAGTAATCGCCGGTTTCCGTTCCCGTTCGGCTCCGAATCTACACACATTCAGGTACAGGTATGACGACGATCTCCGCCTCGATGGTCAAGGAACTGCGCGAGCGCACCGGCGCCGGCATGATGGAGTGCAAGAAGGCCCTCACCGAGTCCCAGGGCGACCTGGACCTGGCCGTGGAGAACATGCGCAAGTCCGGCCTCGCGAAAGCCGACAAGAAGGCCGGTCGCGTCGCTGCTGAAGGCCGCATCGCGATCGAAGTTTCGGAGCAATCCGCCGCCATGGTCGAGGCCAATTGCGAGACCGATTTCGTCGCGAACGGCGACGAATTCGGTGGCTTCGCCGCGGCCGTCGCCAAAGCCGTCCTTGTGCAGTCGCCCGCCGACATGGCCGCGCTCAACGACGCGCCGCTCGCCGGTGGTGAGACGGTGGACGTGGCGCGCCGCAACCTGGTCGCGAAGATCGGCGAGAACATGACCGTGCGCCGCTTCGAGCTCTATAAGGCCAAGGGCACGGTGCTCGGCAGCTACGTCCACGGCAGCCGTATCGGCGTGCTGGTGGAGCTCAAGGGCGGGGACGCCCGGCTCGCCAAGGA
>DATIEQ010000261.1:0-5134 GCA_035455665.1 Gammaproteobacteria bacterium
GGTTTTGGCCTGTCCAGAGGGCTTTTTTAGCCGTGCCTGGCCCGGTCCGAGGCCCCATGGGGCCCGGGAAGCAGGCAAATGACCCTGCTTTGGGACTAGACTCCCGGGCGGTGTCCAATACCTACCCCAAGGGAGAGTCTCCATGGTGTCCTTAGCCCAGCTCTGGCTTCCCATCCTGCTTGCGGCGGTCGGCATACATATCGCCAGCGCGATCATCCACATGTTCCTGCATTTCTGGCATAGCGCTGATTACCACGGCTTCAGCAACGAGGACGCGGTCCAGGCGGCCTTGGCCAAGGGCAACCCAGCCCCCGGCATCTACATGATCCCCTACTGCAAGCCTGAGGACATGCGTAAGCCCGAGACCATCGAGAAGTTCAAGAAGACCCCCCAGGCCTACCTGTTCGTGCGCAATGCCAGCGGCATGAACATGGCCAAACCTCTCATCCAGTGGTTCATCTTCTGCCTGGTGGTGGCCTTGTTCGGCGCCTATGTATCGGGTGCGGTCCTGGCAGCGGGCACCCCGGGCGCACAGGTCTGCAGGGTGGTGTCCACCGTATGCTTCATGGCCTTCGGCCTGGGGACCATCCCCTATGCCATCTGGTTCGGGGAACCCTGGAAGTCCATTGGAAAAGCCCTGGTGGATGCGCTCATCTACGGCTTCATCGCCGGCGGTGTGTTCGCCTACTTCTGGCCGGCTGCAGTCGCTGCCGCGGCAGGCTGATAGATGTAGCCTGAAAAATCCATCCCTGGATTTTTCAGGCTCGGCGAGTCCGGTACAGGCCCGGACTCGCCTCCGTCGAATCAAGCACTTTCGTGCTTGATTCGCGGGCGGCGCTCCTGGCGCCGCGCCCAACTGCAGCAAAACAAAAGGCCCTGCATTCGCAGGGCCTTTTTATCGGTCGTGAGACCTCAAAGCATCAATTCAGCTTGATCTGTACGTCCACGCCGGCCGGCAGGTCGAGCTTCATCAGGGCGTCCACGGTCTTGTCCGTGGGGTCCACGATGTCCATCAGGCGCTTGTGGGTGCGCAGCTCATACTGGTCGCGGGCATCCTTGTCGGAATGCGGCGAGACCAGGATGGTGAAGCGCTCCATCTTCACCGGCAGCGGGATGGGACCGCGGACCTGGGCGCCCGTGCGCTTGGCGGTCTCGACGATCTCCTTCGCCGACTTGTCGATGAGACGGTAGTCGAAGGCCTTGAGGCGGATGCGGATGGTCTGGGTAGCCATGTTTTGTTACTCGATGATCTTGGCGACGACGCCGGCGCCGACGGTCTTGCCGCCCTCACGGATGGCGAAGCGCAGACCGTCTTCCATCGCGATCGGGTTGATCAGGGTCACCACCATCTTGATGTTGTCCCCGGGCATCACCATCTCCGTGCCCTTCGGCAGCTCGCAGGAGCCGGTCACGTCGGTGGTCCGGAAGTAGAACTGCGGACGGTAACCCTGGAAGAACGGGGTATGACGACCGCCCTCTTCCTTGGTCAGCACGTACACTTCGGCCTCGAACTTGGTGTGCGGGGTGATGGAACCGGGCTTGGCCAGCACCTGGCCGCGCTCCACTTCCTCACGCTTGGTGCCTCTGAGGAGGACGCCCAGGTTGTCGCCCGCCTGGCCCTGGTCGAG
This sequence comes from Gammaproteobacteria bacterium, assembly GCA_035455665.1. Lineage (GTDB taxonomy): Bacteria > Pseudomonadota > Gammaproteobacteria > Natronospirales > REEB76 > DASUBN01. Next base: position 1,629 of record DATIEQ010000261.1, read on the forward strand.
CAGCTTGCGGAACATCTCGACGCCGGTGACGGTGGTCTTGGTGGTGGCCTTGATGCCCACGATCTCGATTTCGTCGCCCACCTTGACGATGCCGCGCTCGACGCGGCCCGTGACCACGGTGCCGCGGCCGGAGATGGAGAACACGTCTTCGATCGGCATCAGGAACGGGCCGTCGATGGCGCGCTTGGGCTCGGGGATGTACTCGTCCAGCGCGGCCACGAGCTTCTCGATGGACTTCACGCCGATGTCGGAGGCATCGCCCTCGAGGGCCTTGAGCGCCGAACCCACGATGATCGGGGTCTTGTCGCCCGGGAACTTGTAGACGGACAGGAGCTCACGCACTTCCATCTCGACGAGCTGCAGCAGCTCGGCGTCGTCCACCATGTCGGCCTTGTTCATGTACACGACGATGTAGGGCACGCCCACCTGGCGGGCCAGGAGGATGTGCTCGCGGGTCTGGGGCATCGGGCCGTCGGCCGAGGACACCACCAGGATCGCGCCGTCCATCTGCGCGGCGCCGGTGATCATGTTCTTCACGTAGTCGGCGTGGCCGGGGCAGTCCACGTGGGCGTAGTGGCGCTTGTCCGACTCGTACTCGACGTGCGAGGTCGCGATCGTGATGCCGCGCGCCTTCTCTTCCGGCGCGTTGTCAATCTGGTCGTACGCCTTCGCTTCGCCGCCAAACTTCTTGGCCTGCACCACGGTCAGCGCCGCGGTCAGCGTGGTCTTGCCATGGTCCACGTGACCGATGGTCCCAACGTTCACGTGCGGCTTGGTACGCTCAAATTTTGCCTTGGACACGGTGCTACCTCGTCAGATTCTAATGGTTTAACTCAGGATGCTTTCTTGATGACCGCCTCGGCCACGGCCGCCGGGGTCTCCATGTACTTCTCGAACTCCATCGAGTACGTGGCGCGGCCCTGGGTCGCGGAACGCATGGAGGTGGCATAGCCGAACATCTCGGCCAGCGGCACCTCGGCGCGCACGATCTTGCCCGAGGGCGAATCTTCCTGACCCTGCAGGGTGCCGCGACGGCGGCTCAGGTCGCCGATGATGTCGCCGATGAAGTCCTCGGGCGTCACCACCTCGACCTTCATGATCGGCTCGAGCAGCACAGGCTTGGCCTTCCTGCAGCCTTCCTTGAAGCCCATGGAGCCGGCGATCTTGAACGCCATTTCGTTCGAGTCCACGTCGTGGTACGAACCGTCGAACAGCGTGACCTTCACGTCCACCACCGGGTAGCCGGCGAGCACGCCGTTCTTGAGGGCTTCCTGGATGCCCTTGTCCACGGCCGGCACGTACTCGCGGGGGACCGCGCCGCCCACGATGCCGTTCTCGAACTCATAGCCCTTGCCCGGCTCCTGCGGCTCGATCTTGAGCCACACGTGGCCGTACTGGCCGCGGCCGCCGGACTGGCGCACGAACTTGCCTTCGGACTCGACGCTTGCGCGGATGGTCTCGCGGTAAGCCACCTGCGGCTTGCCCACGTTGGCTTCCACCTTGAACTCGCGCTTCATGCGGTCGACGATGATCTCGAGGTGCAGCTCGCCCATGCCGGAGATGATGGTCTGGCCGGATTCCTCGTCGGTGTGCACGCGGAACGACGGGTCTTCCTGCGCCAGCTTCTGCAGCGCGATGCCCATCTTCTCCTGGTCGACCTTGGTCTTGGGCTCCACGGCCACGGAGATCACCGGTTCCGGGAACACCATCTTCTCGAGGACGATGATCTTGTCGGGGTCCGTCAGCGTCTCGCCCGTGGTCACGTCCTTCAGGCCCACGGCCGCTGCGATGTCGCCGGCGCGCACCTCCTTGATGTCCTCCCGCTGGTTCGCGTGCATCTGCAGGATGCGGCCGATGCGCTCCTTGCGCGACTTGATCGGGTTGTAGACCGTGTCGCCGGAGTTCAGCACGCCGGAGTACACGCGGAAGAAGGTCAGCGTGCCCACGAACGGGTCGGTCATGATCTTGAAGGCGAGCGCGGAGAACGGCTCGTCATCCGTCGGATGGCGCTCGGCCGGGGTGTTGTCCTTGTCGTCCAGGTTGCCCTTCACGGCGGGCACGTCGATGGGCGCGGGCAGGTAGTACACCACCGCATCCAGCATCATCTGCACGCCCTTGTTCTTGAAGGCGGAGCCGCACAGCATCGGCACGATCTCGTTCTTGATGGTGCGCGCGCGCAGGCCTTTGTGGAGCTCCTCGGTGGTGAGCTCGTGGCCTTCCAGGTACTTGTTCATCAACTCGTCGGAGGACTCAGCGGCGGCCTCGACCATCTTCTCGCGCCACTCCTTCGCCTGGGCCTGCAGCTCGGCGGGGATCTCCTTCTCCTCGAACTTCATGCCCTGGGTGGCTTCGTCCCAGTAGATGGCCTTCATCTTGACGAGGTCCACCACGCCCTTGAAGTTCTCTTCGGCGCCGATGGGGATCTCGATGGCCACGGGGTTCGCGCCCAGGCGCTCCTTGACCTGCTTGAAGACGCGGAAGAAGTCCGCGCCGGCACGGTCCATCTTGTTGACGAACGCGAGGCGCGGCACCTTGTACTTGTTGGCCTGGCGCCACACGGTCTCGGACTGGGGCTCGACGCCGCCCACCGCGCAGAACACGGCGCAGGCGCCGTCCAGCACGCGCAGCGAGCGCTCCACCTCGATGGTGAAGTCCACGTGGCCGGGCGTGTCGATGATGTTGATGCGGTGCTCGGGCCAGGACTGGTCCATGCCCTTCCAGAAGCAGGTGGTGGCCGCGGAGGTGATGGTGATGCCGCGCTCCTGCTCCTGCTCCATCCAGTCCATGATGGCCGCGCCGTCGTGCACCTCACCGATCTTGTGGGAGACGCCCGTGTAGAACAGCACGCGCTCGGTCGTGGTGGTCTTGCCGGCATCGATGTGGGCCATGATGCCGATGTTGCGATAGCGCTCGATGGGAGTAGTGCGGGCCACGACGTGTATTCCTTAGGGGACGGTTGCCTGAACGGGCTGGATTACCAGCGGTAGTGCGCGAAGGCCTTGTTGGCCTCGGCCATACGATGCACGTCTTCGCGCTTCTTCACGGCGCTGCCGCGGTTCTCCGAGGCCTCCATGAGTTCGGCGGCGAGACGCAGTGGCATGGACTTCTCGGTGCGCACGCGTGCGGACTCGATCAGCCAGCGCATGGCGAGCGCCTGTTGGCGGGTGGGACGCACTTCGACCGGCACCTGGTACGTGGCACCGCCGACGCGGCGGGACTTCACTTCGACCATGGGACGCACGTTGTCGAGGGCCTTGTCCAGCACTTCCATGGCGTCACCGCCCTTCTTGCTGCTGATGGCTTCGAGCGCGTCATAGACGATGCTCTCGGCCACGGACTTCTTGCCACGCTCCATGACCATGTTGACGAACTTGGCCAGCTTCTCGCTCCCGAACTTGGGATCCGGGAGGATGGTGCGACGGTCGGCGGATTTTCTGCGGGACATACGCTCTTCCTACCTGTCAGGACTTGGGGCGCTTGGCGCCATACTTGGAACGGCTCTGCTT
>DATIEQ010000262.1:0-5610 GCA_035455665.1 Gammaproteobacteria bacterium
GGCGCGGGCGGCCTTGATGAACCCGGTGAACAGGGGATGACCGTCGCGCGGAGTGGAGGTGAACTCCGGATGGAACTGGGTCGCCACGAAATACGGATGCTGGGGCAGCTCGATCATCTCCACCAGGCCGTCCACCGAACGGCCGGAGAACACCATGCCCTTCTTTTCCAGCGGCTCCAGGTAGTTGTTGTTGAACTCGTAGCGGTGACGGTGACGCTCCATGACCGTGTCCTGGCCATAGAGCTTGTGGGCGAGTGTACCGGCCTTGAGGCGGCATTCCTGGGCGCCTAGGCGCATGGTGCCGCCCATGTCCGATTTGTCGCTGCGCTTCTCGACGCTGCCGCTCCGGTCCTGCCACTCGGTGATGAGGGCGATGACCGGATGCGCCGAGTTGCGGTCGAACTCCGTGCTGTGGGCGCCCTTCAGTCCGGCGACGTTGCGCGCGTACTCGATGACCGCCACCTGCAAGCCAAGGCATAGACCGAGGTAGGGGATGCCATGCTCACGGGCGTAACCCGCCGCCGCGACCTTGCCTTCGATTCCCCGCTCGCCGAAGCCGCCCGGCACCAGGATCGCATCCATGCCGCGCAGGGCGCCGGTACCGTTCTTCACCAGATCCTCGGAGTCTATGTAGTGGATCTTCACACCGGTGCGGGTGTGGATACCGGCATGGCGTAGCGCCTCGTTCAGGGACATGTAGGCGTCCACCAGGTTCACATACTTGCCCACCATGGCCACGTTGACCGCGGCCTCGGGGTTCGCCTTCGCTTCCACCACGCGGCGCCACTCCGCGAGGTTCGCAGAACGGGCGTTGACCCGCAGGTGATCCACCACGATGTCGTCCAGCCCCTGCTCGTGCAGCACCAGCGGGATCTTATAGATGTCGTCCACATCGGGCGCTGAGATGACGGCCCGCTCCTCGACGTTGGTGAACAGCGCGATCTTGCGGCGTGCGTCCTGGGGCAGCGGCGCGGCCGCCCGGCACAGCAGGATATCCGGCTGTATGCCGATGGAACGCAGCTCCTTCACCGAATGCTGGGTGGGCTTGGTCTTGGTCTCGCCGGAGGTCGGGATATAGGGCACCAGGGTCAGGTGCATGTACACGCAACGGCCGCGGCCCATCTCGATGCCCATCTGGCGGATGGCTTCCAGGAACGGCAGCGATTCGATGTCGCCCACGGTGCCGCCGATCTCCACGAGGCAGACGTCGGCGCCGTCGGCGCCCTCGCGGACGCAACGCTTGATCTCGTCGGTGATGTGGGGGATCACCTGCACGGTGCCGCCCAGGTAATCACCGCGGCGCTCCTTGCGGATCACGTTCTCGTAGATGCGGCCGGTGGTGAAATTGTTGCTGCGGCCCATGCGGGCGCGCACGAAGCGCTCGTAGTGACCGAGGTCCAGGTCGGTCTCAGCGCCGTCCTGGGTGACGAACACCTCGCCGTGCTGGAAGGGACTCATGGTGCCCGGATCCACGTTGATGTAGGGATCGAGCTTCACCATAGTGACCTTGAGGCCGCGGGCCTCCAGGATGGCGCCCAAGGAAGCGGAAGCGATGCCTTTCCCCAACGAGGAAACCACACCACCGGTGACGAATACGAACTGGGACATCTTAAGGAACTCCCGACGCGGCGCCGGGACGGCGCTACGAAATCGGGAGAACAGGTTATCAGAAAGTCGTGGGATTAAAAAGCCGTCGGACCCGATTGCGGGCGTTTTCGCGGAAAAATACCCGTCCCGTCACTTGAGCGGCGGATGCTCCAGCCATTCGACGCGCAGCCCGGCCTCGCCGGGTGCGGCCGCGTGCGGCTCGCAGGCGAACAATCCCGCCACCGCGAGCAGTTCCTGCTCCGCGTAGAGGAGCGGCAGACGCCCCCGCAGCCAGGGGACCACGTGCAGTTCCTGCAGCCATTTCTTGAGGGGACGCTGGTGGCCGTAGCCCGTGGGACGGCACTCCTCCCCGCCGCTGCGGAACACGACCCTGAGTCCCCGGGGACCGCAGAGCTCGGCACGGATGCCCTCGCCCACGGCGGGCTTGAGTGCGAGGCTCCCCAGGCCTGGTCCGAGGTCACGGGACTCGCCCCGGTGCAAATGGAATTCAGGCGGCGCTTCCGGCAGGGGTTCGAGGGCGTGGAGCCGGCCCCGGTAGCGGCGCACCTCGGCTCCCGCCCAGCCGATGCAGGGGTTGCGGTCGACCCCCGCCTGCGCCTGCAGCAGGATCTCATCCAGCTTGTGGGCCGGCGGCAGGGGCAGGCCCCGCTGCCGCAACCAGTGCCGCAGCAAGTTGCGGCTGCGCGCGCTGGAGAGCTCCGTGATGGCTTTCACCGGCAGGGTGAGGCCGATGCGGTAATGGGCACCATCCTCCGCTGCCAGCTCCTCGAGCAGCGCCTCAGCCTCGGCGGCGAAGCGGGCGCTGCGGGACACCGTTGCCCCTGCCGCCGGCCAGCGCCGTTTGACGAGCGGCAGCACCTCCCGGCGCAGGTAATTGCGGTCGTAATCCGTATCCCGGTTGCTCGGGTCCTCCACCCACTTGAGACCCTGCTGCTTCGCCCAGGCCTCGAGTTCGGCACGCTGGTAGCCTAGCAGCGGGCGAACCAGGGTGCCGGCGGCGAACGGCGCCACCGCGGGCATGGCGGCCAAGCCCCTCACGCCCGCGCCCCGCAGGGCCTGCAGGAGAAACGTCTCCGACTGGTCATCCTCGTGATGGGCGAGGAGCAACATCTCACCCGGAGCCAGGATCTCGCGGAAGACCGTGTAACGCCGTTCTCGCGCCGCGGCTTCGAGGCCCTCACCCGGATGTGCATCGACCTGCACCGTCTTGGTGGTGAGCGGCAGCTTGAGGCGTGCGCATAGCGCTTCGCAATGGCGCTGCCAGTCCGGTGCGCTGGGCTGCAGTCCGTGGTTAACGTGCACGGCCACTAGTTCCCCCGGAAGCGAGTCGCGGCCCCGCGCGAGTGCCTCCAGGAGCACGCTCGAATCCAGCCCGCCGCTCAGAGCTACCCAGTAGCGCGGGGCAGCCGGAAGGCCCTGCAAGGAGCGGATTACGTTTTCAGGATCGAAGGCCACGGGGACAAAAGCGTCGCGGCAGACGCGTCACTCCCGGAAACTGCCGAAGGACGTGAAGCGCTTATAGCGGGATTCCAACAGCTCATCCATGGAGAGCGGCTCGAGCCTGCCTAGGGTGTCGATGAGGGTCTTCTTGACAGCAGCGGCCATCGCGTCCACGTCGCGATGGGCTCCCCCCAAGGGTTCCTTGAGCACTGTGTCGATGAGCCCGAGGCTCTTCAGGCGTTCGGCGGTGATGCCCATGGCTTCGGCGGCCTCGCTGGCCTTGTCGGCGCTCTTCCAGAGGATGGAGGCGCAACCTTCCGGCGAGATGACTGAATAGATGCTGTACTGCAGCATCATCACCCGGTCGCCCACGCCGATGGCGAGCGCACCACCGGAGCCGCCCTCGCCAATCACGGTGCAGATGACCGGCACGCGCAGGGTGGACATCTCGAACAGATTGCGGGCAATCGCCTCGCTCTGGCCGCGTTCCTCCGCGCCCACGCCCGGATAGGCACCCGGCGTGTCGATGAAGGTGAGCACCGGCAGGCGAAAACGCTCCGCCATCTTCATGATGCGTAGCGCCTTGCGGTAGCCCTCGGGACGCGGCATGCCGAAGTTGCGGCGGATCTTCTCCTTGGTGTCACGGCCCTTCTGCTGGCCGATGACGGCCACCGGCCTACCCTCGAGGCGTGCCAGGCCGCAGACGATAGCCGGGTCATCGGCATAGGCACGGTCGCCGCGCAGCTCCTCGAAATCGGTGAACAGGCGCTGGATGTAATCGAGGGTATAGGGGCGCTGGGGATGGCGGGCGAGCTGAGCCACCTGCCAGGCGGAAAGGTTGGAGAAGATATTCTCCGTAAGCGCGCGGCTCTTGGCCTGCAGGCGCTCGATCTCCTCACTGATGCTGACGGCGGAGTCGTCGCCGACGAAGCGCAGTTCCTCGATCTTCGCCTCCAGTTCGGCGATAGGCTGTTCGAAATCGAGAAAGTTAAGGTTCATTCTTTAATATGTATCCCAATATTCTGTAAACGTTACCGGTTGAGACCGCCTGGTACAAGCCCCTGAAGCGCCATGTCGGGCGTTAGGCCGTCGATTCCGCCGGGCGTGTGTTGGGGCGGCTGGCGTAATGCAGCGACACCTTGTCGGCCCCCAGCCAGGCCTCGAGGCCCCGGGTGAGCGCTTCCACCGGGCGTACCCGCCAGGCGTCCCCCAGGGACACGGGCGCCCGCGCCTCCGGCCCGCGGTAATGGACCCACACCGCACAGCGCCCTCCGAGGTGGGGCTTGAGCAGCTCCTTGAGGCGGGCGGCGAAATCCGGTGGCGCCTCTGCCGCCTCCCAGACGATGTCCAGACGGCTGCCGCGGCGCTCCCGCAGCACGTCCACATCGTACATGTCCTTGATCTTGCTGATACGCCAGGTGTTGTTGAAGCCGTCGAAAGCGCAACCTCCCTCCACCACGAAGATGCGGTCCTTCACGGCGATGTTGCGATACTTGGCGTAGGCGTCCTCGAACAGCACCGCTTCCATGCGCCCGGTGTTGTCGTCGAAGGTGAGGATCACCCTCCCCGCCTTCTTGCGTATCCCGAGCAGCAAGCCGCTGACCGTGACGTTGCGGGCCGGCGCATAGCCGCGCTCGCCGTTGTGCCCCGGGGGCGGCGCCTCGCTCGCGAGCTCGCCGAGAGTGTCGCTCACGACCTCGCGCAGTTCGCGCGCGTAGCGGTTTATGGGATGGCCCGTGAGATAGAGGCCGAGCGTCTCGTTCTCGCCCCGCAAACGCTCCGCTTCGTCCCAATCAGGCACGGGTGCGCGCGGGCCCGGAGTGGCTCCCGGTGCCGGAACAGCTGCCGCGGCCAGGCCGAACATGTCGTTTTGGCCCGCCTCGCTGGCGCGCGAGTGTTGCTGGGCAGTGGCGAGGGCCTCCGGTAGCCGCGCCATGAGCGTGGCCCGGTTCGACCCCAGGCCGTCCAGGGCGCCGGCGCGGATCATGGCCTCGAGCACGCGCCGGTTCACCTTCTGCAAGTCCACCCGGCGGCACACATCCTCGATGTCCGCATAGGGTCCGTTCGCTCGACGCTCCTCAAGTACACCCTCGAGGGCCGCCAAGCCCACGCCCTTGATGGCGCCGAGGCCGTAGCGCAGCGTCTCGGCATTCGCCGCTGTGAACTTGTAATCCGAATGGTTGATGTCCGGCGGCAGGATGGTGAGCTCCATCTGCCGGCACTCGTGGATGAAACCCACCACGTTGTCCGTATGGTCCATGTCGGAGGAAAGGACCGCGGCCATGAAGGCGGCCGGATAGTGAGCCTTCAGCCAGGCGGTCTGATAGGAGAGCATCGCATAGGCCGCGGAATGGGACTTGTTGAAGCCGTAGCCAGCGAACTTCTCCATGAGGTCGAAGATGTAGGTGGCAAGCCGTCCTTCCACGCCTCTCTTCATGGCGCCGGTCACGAAGATCCCGCGTTGCTGCGCCATCTCCTCCGGCTTCTTCTTGCCCATGGCACGCCGCAGGAGGTCGGCGCCGCCGAGCGTATAGCCGGCGAGCACCTGGGCGATCTGCATCA
>DATIEQ010000263.1:0-2711 GCA_035455665.1 Gammaproteobacteria bacterium
GGCGTGGGCCTCGGCGTCCTTCACCATGCGCTTGATCTCCTCCTCGGTGAGGCCGGAGGACGCCTTGATGACGATGGACTGGGCCTTGCCGGTGGCCTTGTCCTTGGCGGACACGTTCATGATGCCGTTCGCGTCGATGTCGAAGCTCACCTCCACCTGCGGCACGCCGCGCGGCGCCGGCGGCAGGTCTGCCAGGTCGAAGCGGCCCAGCGACTTGTTGTCGCGCGCCATCTCACGCTCGCCCTGCAGCACGTGCACCGTGACCGCCGTCTGGTTGTCCTCGGCGGTGGAGAACACGTTCGAGGCCTTGGTCGGGATGGTGGTGTTCTTCTCGATGAGCTTGGTCATGACGCCGCCCAGGGTCTCGATGCCGAGCGACAGCGGCGTGACGTCGAGCAGCAGCACGTCCTTCACGTCGCCCTTGAGCACGCCGGCCTGGATGGCGGCGCCGACGGCGACCGCCTCGTCCGGGTTCACGTCCTTGCGCGGCTCCTTGCCGAACAGCTCCTTCACGGCCTCCTGCACCTTGGGCATGCGCGTCTGGCCGCCCACCAGGATCACGTCGTGCAGGTCCGCGGCGGACAGGCCCGCGTCCTTGAGCGCCGTGCGGCAGGGCTCGATGGTCTTCTTGATGAGGTCGTCCACCAGGCCCTCGAGCTTGGCGCGCGTCAGCTTCACGTTGAGGTGCTTCGGGCCGCTGGCGTCCGCCGTGATGTACGGCAGGTTGACCTCGGTCTGCTGGTTGGAGGACAGCTCGATCTTGGCCTTCTCGGCCGCCTCCTTGAGGCGCTGCATGGCGAGCGGGTCGTTGCGCACGTCGATGCCCTGCTCCTTGCGGAACTCATCGGCGATGAAGTCGATGATGCGCTTGTCGAAGTCCTCACCGCCCAGGAAGGTGTCGCCGTTGGTGGACAACACCTCGAACTGGTGCTCGCCGTCCACTTCCGCGATCTCGATGATGGAGACGTCGAAGGTGCCGCCGCCCAGGTCGTAGACCGCAATCTTGCGGTCGCCCTTCACCTTGTCCATGCCGTAGGCGAGCGCCGCGGCGGTCGGCTCGTTGATGATGCGCTTGACGTCCAGGCCGGCGATCTTGCCGGCGTCCTTGGTGGCCTGGCGCTGGGAATCGTTGAAGTAGGCCGGCACGGTGATCACCGCCTCGCTGACCGGCTCGCCCAGGTAATCCTCGGCGGTCTTCTTCATCTTCATGAGCACGCGCGCGGAGATCTCCGGCGGCGCCATCTTCTTGCTGTTCACGTCCACCCAGGCGTCGCCGTTGTCGGCGCCGACGATCTTGTAGGGCACCATGCCCACGTCCTTCTGCACCACGTCGTCCTTGAACTTGCGGCCGATGAGGCGCTTCACGGCGTAGAGCGTGTTCTTGGGGTTGGTGACCGCCTGGCGCTTGGCCGACTGGCCCACCACCACCTCGTTGTCCTTGGTGAAGGCGACGATGGACGGCGTGGTGCGGTCGCCCTCGCTGTTCTCGATGACCCGGGGCTTGCCGCCTTCCATGATGGCCACGCAGGAGTTGGTGGTCCCCAGGTCGATGCCGATGATCTTGCTCATGATCCAGACTCCAAAAAAGGTAAAAATCCGTTGTTGTACAACTAAATAAGGCCGCTTCTCATGGTTTCAAGCGGGTGCCTCACTTACCCGGCGGGCAACCGTCTCACGCGGTATCGCTGCTGTCCCGGGCGACCGGTGCCTTGGCCACCAGGACCCGGGCCGGCCTGAGCAGCCGTCCATTGAGCAGGTAGCCCCGTTGCACCGTGGTAAGCACGCTGTCCGCCGGGGCCTCGGTGCTCTCCTGGGTGGCCATCGCCTCGTGCCATTCCGGGTTGAAGGCCTCGCCCCGGGCGGGGTTCACTTCCTTGACCCCGTAACGCTCCAGCACCATGGCCAGGAGCTTCAGGGTCATATCCACCCCCTCCTTGAAAGAGGCGGCGTCCGGTTGAGGGCTGGACGACGCGAGCGCCATCTCCAGGCTGTCCTTGACCGGCAACAAGTCACCCAGGAAGCGCTCCAGCCCGTATTTGTGGGCGTTCTCCAGGTCCCGCTGCGTGCGCTTGCGCAGGTTGTCCAGTTCCGCCGCCGCCCGCAGGTGGCTGTCCCGGTTCTTGGCGGCCTGCTCCTCGGCAGCGGTAAGAGCCGCTTTCAGGGTCTCGATCGGATCTGGGCTCGCTTCAGGCGCGGCTTCCGGGGCTGTTTGCTGTTCTTTCACTCTGTCGGCTCCATGATTCGTCGTCAGAAACCATCCCAAAACGCCGCGAGCGCAGCAGCGTCGGGATGATCTATGGGGTTCACTTGCGTGGGTTCAAGGCGGCGGACAGGAGCCGCGCGGTCACGTCCACGATCGGGATGACGCGCTCGTAGGCCATGCGGGTGGGGCCGATGACGCCCAGCACCCCCACCACGTCGTCGCCCACGCTGTAAGGGGCGGTCACCACGCTGCACTCGTCCAGGACCTTGTAACCGGATTCCTCGCCGATGAAGATCTGCACACCCTCCGCGGCGGCGCATTTATCCAGCAGGTGCAGGATGTCGCGCTTCTGGTTGAAGGCATCGAACAGGCGCCGGAGCTTCTCCACGTCCGAGAGTTCCGCGAACTCCATGAGGTTGGTCTCGCCGGCGAGCATGTAGCTCTGCCCTGCACCGGGGCCGCGGGACTCGAACACCTTCTCCGCCATGGTGATGGCAGCCTGCATCAA
>DATIEQ010000264.1:0-5709 GCA_035455665.1 Gammaproteobacteria bacterium
CCGGTAGTAGCAGGTCTCGAAGTGCAGGCTGTGGAAGTCCCGGTCACTGCCCCAGTGGCGTCCATACAAGGTGTGCGCATTGCGCAGGCAGATGGCGGCGGCCACCGGTTTCCCGTCCAGGAAAGCGACGAACGCCAGGAACGAATCCGGCATGCGTTCACGCAGTTCGTCGAAGAAGGCGCGGTTGAGGTAGGCGCTGCGCATGCGCTTCGCGTAGGTGGCGGCGTAGAAACGGTAGAGGGCGTCCATCAGCTTGGCATCAAGCTCGTTGCCGGTGAGGGCGCGGATCTCGATGCCGGCTTCCACGATGCGGCGCCGCTCGCGCCTGACCTTCTTGCGCTTCTCCGCGGTGAAAGTCGCGAGGAACGCATCGAAGTCCGCGTAGCCGCGATTGTGCCAGTGGAACTGACAGTCACGCCGCGGCAGGAAACCGTGCGCTTCCCAGGCAGGTAGTTCTCCTTCCTCAGGGAACAGGCAGTGGATGGAGGAGGCGTGGTGCTCGGCGGCGAGCGCACGGGTGTGCGCGATCAGCGCGCTCGCGACCGCGTCACGCTCCGTGCCCGCGGCGGTGAGCAGGCGCGGTCCCGGCACCGGCGAGTAGGGTATGGCGGATACGAGCTTCGGGTAATACGCCCGGCCTGCGCGCTGATAGGCTTCCGCCCAGGCCCAGTCGAACACGAATTCGCCATAGGAATGGGACTTGAGGTAGAGGGGTAGGGCGCCCAGGAGCGAGCCGTCGGGCGCGCGGCAGCTCAGGTGCTGGGGCCGCCAGCCGCGTGCCTCGCCCACGCAGCCGGAATGCTCGAGCGCGGCGAGGAATTCATGCCGCAGGAAGGGATTGTCCCCGGCTAGCCGGTTCCAGTCGCCGGCCGGTATCTCATCCAGGGATGCGTGGACATGCACCTTCATGGTGCATCCAGCTTACGCCGCTCAGTGTTTACGCGAGAGCGAGTCGAGGTATTTATCGGCGTCCAGCGCCGCCATGCAGCCGGTGCCGGCGGAGGTGACCGCCTGACGGTACACCTGGTCCATCACGTCGCCGGCGGCGAACACGCCGGGGATGCTGGTGGCGGTGGCGCCGCCCTCGATGCCGCTCTTCACCACGATGTAACCGTTCTTCATCTCGAGCTGGCCCTGGAAGAGCTGGGTGTTCGGCGAGTGGCCGATGGCGATGAACACACCCTTGGTGTCCAGCGCCTGGATCTTGTCCTTGTCCTTGGTGCTGCGCACGCGGATGCCGGTGACGCCTGCCTGATCGCCCACCACCTCGTCCAGCACGTGATCCCAGAGGATCTCCACGTTGCCCTGCTTGGATTTCTCGATGAGCTCGTTGGCGAGGATCTTCTCGGCACGGAACGCGTCGCGGCGATGCACCACCGATACCTTGGAGGCGATGTTGGAGAGGTACAGGGCCTCCTCCACGGCGGTGTTGCCGCCACCCACCACGGCGACGTGCTGGTTCTTGTAGAAGAAGCCGTCGCAGGTGGCGCAGGCGGACACGCCCTTGCCCTTGTAAGCCTCTTCCGAAGGCAGACCCAGGTACATGGCGGTAGCGCCGGTGGCGATGATGAGGGCGTCGCAGGTGTACTCGGCCTGGTCGCCCGTGAGTTTGAACGGCCGGCTCTTGAGATCCGCCTTGTTGATGTGGTCGAACACGATCTCGGTGTTGAAGCGCGCCGCGTGCTCGCGCATGCGCTCCATCAGCGCCGGTCCCTGCAGGCCGTGCACGTCACCCGGCCAGTTATCCACGTCGGTGGTGGTCATCAGCTGGCCGCCCTGTTCGACGCCGGTGATCAGGACCGGCTTGAGGTTGGCGCGGGCGGCATAGACCGCGGCCGTGTAGCCCGCCGGACCCGAGCCCAGGATGAGGAGTCGGCAATGCTTGGTCATGTATAATCAGCCTCCGAATCGACTATGTATGGCGGCATCGCGAGGATTTTCAAGGTCTTGGACTCGCGGCCAGCCCGGCATCCCCGGCAGTGCCGTGGACCCCGGCGCCGCGCCAGCAGCAACGTTTTCGAGGGATTTCCCGGCCTTTTCAAGGACCCGCCCCCTAAGGGGGCAAACCTGCGCGGGGACGCCCGGCTGAGCCCTAAGAAAGGCGGGTGCCCCAAGTTATTTCATGGTATCGGACTGATACGGACAGCGTAAAGGAGCCAACATGCGCATCGGTATTCCCCGCGAGCTGAAACCTCTGGAAGGCCGCGTGGGCCTCATCCCGGCCGCCGCGGCGGAACTGGTCCGCCACGGCCATCAGGTGTTCATCGAGAAGAACGCCGGCGTGAAGAGCGGCTACAGCGACGAGAACTTCCGCGCCGTGGGCGTGGAAGTGCTGGCGAGCGCGGCCGACGTCTACGGCAAGGCGGAGATGATCATCAAGGTCAAGGAGCCCATCAAGGCGGATCTGGAACTGCTGCGCAAGGACCACCTACTGTTCTGCTACCTGCATCTGGCGGCCCTGCCGGAACTCACGGATTCCCTGAAGAAGATCGGGCTCACGGCCGTCGCCTTCGAGACGGTGGAAGAGGAGGGGCGCCTGCCGCTGCTCGCTCCCATGAGCGACATCGCCGGTCGGCTCTCCATCCAGGTGGGCACCCATCTCCTGCACCAGCCCATGGGCGGCAAGGGCATCCTGCTCGGCGGCGTGCCGGCGGCCAAGCGCGGCCGGGTCGTCATCGTGGGGGCGGGCGTCGCCGGCGGCGCCTCCGCCACGGTGGCGGCGGGCATGGGCGCCGAAGTCACGGTGTTCGACATCTCCCGGGAGCGGATGGAGCGCATGCGCGACCTCGGCCCCAACGTCACGGCGCTCTTCCCCCATAAGGCGGACATCGCCGAGGCGGTCAAATACGCGGACCTGGTGGTGGGCGCGGTGCTCATCACCGGCGCGAAGGCACCTCATGTGGTGACAGCCGACATGGTCAAGAGCATGCAGCCGGGGAGCGTGGTGGCGGACATCTCCGTGGACCAGGGCGGTTGCGTGGAGACCACCAAGCCGACCACCTGGGACAGCCCTACCTACGTCTGGGAAGGGGTTACCCACTTCACGGTCACCAACATGCCCGGAGCGGTGCCGCGCACCTCCTCCCAGGCACTGTCGGCGGCCATCACCCCCTCCGCCATCCGGCTCGCGAGCGGCAACTGGCGGGATCATGAGCCGCTGCGCAAGGGCATCAACGTGGAGGGCGGAAAGGTGGTCCACCCGGCCTTGCTTAAATAGTAAAAATCCTTATAATATATAAGGTTATACTAACTTCTTAAAGTCGGATTAACAGGTGGGGCAAGCGACACCGAACGGCAAGGAACGGTCTCCTCTGGCCATCCATCTGGCCCAGGGCCTCAAGGAGGCGTCCATGTGGGCGCTCCTGGGGCTCGCGACGCTCCTCGCCTTGGCGCTCACCAGCTATAACCCCCTCGACCGTAGCCCGTCATACAGCGGCGCGCCCGGACCCGTCCACAACGCCATCGGACCGGTGGGAGCCTGGCTCGCGGACTCCCTGCTGTTCCTCATGGGGTACCCGGTCTATCTGTTCCCCTTGCTGCTCGCCTGGTCCGGCTGGATGATCTTCCGCGCCCGCAAGTCCAGCGACCCGGTGAACCGCTGGCACCTGGCGCTGCGCATCGGCGGGCTGCTGCTGACGCTGCTCACAGCGAGCGCGCTGGCGGCCGTTAATTCACGCGCCGAGATGAGCGGTCTGCCCGACGGGGCGGGCGGCGTGTTCGGGGACTCCATCGGCAAGGGCCTGGCCGCCGGCTTGAGCCCGCTGGGAGCGACGCTGTTCCTGCTCGCGCTGTTCCTCGGCTCGGTCACGGTGTTCACCGGCCTCTCCTGGTTGGCGCTCATGGATCGCACCGGACATTGGACGCTGGTCCTCATCGAGCGGGCCCAGAACCGCTGGGGCTGGCTCAAGGAGGCGATCCGCACCCGCAAGAGCCGCGAGCAGCAGGTGGAAGTGATCAAGGTCCACCAGGAAGAGATCAAGAAGAAACCCAAGCCGCGCATCGAGGCGGCGGCGAAACCGGTGGCGCCGAGCCCGCGCGTCGAGCGGGAGCGGCAGGTGCCGCTGTTCGAACCGCCGGCGGATTCCGAGCTGCCGCCCCTGTCGCTGCTCGATGACCAGCCGCCCAAGGTGGACGGCTATTCCGAGGCGGCGCTCGAGGCCATGTCCCGCACGGTGGAGCTCAAGCTCAAGGATTTCGGCGTAGACGTGCAGGTGGTGGCGGTGAACCCCGGACCCGTGGTCACGCGCTTCGAGCTGCAACCGGCGCCGGGCGTGAAGGTGAGCCAGATCAGCAACCTCGCCAAGGACCTGGCGCGCGGCCTCTCGGCCATCAGCGTGCGTGTGGTGGAGGTGATCCCCGGGAAATCCGTGGTGGGCCTGGAGATCCCGAACGAGTCGCGGGCGCTCGTGACCTTGAGTGAGATCCTGAGATCCAAGGAATACGATGAGACCCGTTCGCCGTTGACGCTGGCCTTAGGCAAGGACATCGGCGGCAACCCGATGGTCGCCGACCTCGAGCGCATGCCGCACCTGCTCATCGCCGGCACCACCGGCTCCGGCAAGTCGGTCGCGATCAACGCCATGATCCTGAGCTTGGTGTACAAGGCCACCGCTGAGCACACCCGCCTCATCATGATCGACCCCAAGATGCTGGAGCTCTCGGTGTACGAGGGCATCCCGCACCTGCTCGCGCCCGTGGTCACGGACATGAAGGAGGCGGCGAACGCCCTGCGCTGGTGCGTGGTGGAGATGGAGCGCCGTTACCGGCTCATGGCCGCGCTCGGCGTGCGCAACCTGGCGGGTTACAACCGCAAGATCAAGGATGCCATCGAGGCCGGCAAGCCCATCGCGGATCCCCTGGTACCGCCGGGTGCGGGCAACGACCTGAACGATTCCGAGATCCCGCGCCTGGCGCCGCTGCCGAACATCGTGGTGGTGGTGGACGAGCTCGCCGACATGATGATCGTGGTGGGTAAGAAAGTGGAGGAGCTCATCACGCGCCTCGCGCAGAAGGCGCGCGCCTCCGGCATCCACCTGGTGCTCGCGACCCAACGACCCTCGGTAGACGTGATCACCGGGCTCATCAAGGCGAACATCCCGGCGCGCATCGCCTTCCAGGTGTCCGCGCGGGTGGATTCGCGCACCATCCTGGACCAGCAGGGCGCCGAGTCGCTGCTCGGTCACGGCGACATGCTGTACCTGCCGCCCGGCACCTCGCTGCCGGTGCGCATCCACGGCGCCTTCGTGGGCGACCAGGAAGTGCACAAGGTGGTGGCGCACCTGAAGCGCAAGGGCGAACCCCACTACATGAACGAGATCCTGGAAGGCCCCTCGGAACCCGTGCCGGGCCTGGCAGGCATGGGTGAACCGGGCGAGGACGGGGAGGTGAGTGGCGAGGCGGACCCCCTGTACGATCAGGCGGTGCGCATCGTCACCGAGAGCCGCAAGGCCTCCATCTCGGGGGTGCAGCGCCGGCTCAAGATCGGCTACAACCGCGCCGCCCGCATGATCGAGGAGATGGAGGCCCGCGGCATCGTGGGCCCGCTGCAATCCAACGGTTCCCGCGAGGTGCTGGCGGCCGCGCCGCCACCCGACGGGGATGAGTGAACACGAGGCTTATATTATGAAGCGCATCATGCTGTCCCTGGCTCTCTCGGTCTTCACGCTGCCGCTGACGGCGGCGACCACAGGCGGCGTCGCCCGCATGCAC
>DATIEQ010000265.1:0-4647 GCA_035455665.1 Gammaproteobacteria bacterium
TAGCGAGCGAAGCGCGCAGCGGAGCCCGGTTTCGGGTCGGCATCCGGGGGAGCGTTTCTTTGGTGACTTTCTTTGCGCCCAAAGAAAGTCACCTGCCGTGCGGGGGGAGAACCCCGCCCTCTTGATAACAGCCGCGGCAAAAATAGAGAGGGCGCCTTTGGCGCCCACTCTCTTCTCTTAAACAAGCCCGAACGCAGTGGTGCCTTATGGCATGTCGTCGACCGGTTGCCCCTCTTTCCGCTGCGGCATGAGGTCCGACTTGCTGACGCCGAGCATCAGCGCCGTGGCGCTCGCGATGTAGATGGAGGAATAGGTGCCGACGATGATGCCGACGAACAGCGCGAGCGAGAAGCCGTGCAGGATGGGTCCGCCGAGGATGAGCAGCGCCACCACCACCAGCAGCGTCACGCCCGAGGTCATGATGGTGCGGGACAGGGTCTCGTTGATGGAGGTGTCCATGATCTCGATGGGCGTGCCTTTGCGCATCTTGCGGAAGTTCTCGCGGATGCGGTCGAAGACCACCACGGTGTCGTTCACCGAATAGCCCATGACGGCGAGCACGGCGGCGAGCACGTTGAGGTCGAACTCGATGTGCAAAAGCGAGAAGAAGCCCACGGTGAACACCACGTCGTGGAGCGTCGCCGCCACGGCGCCGACCGCGAGGCGCCACTCGAAGCGCAGGATGATGTAGAGCAGGATGCCGGTGAGCGTCACCAGGAAGGCGATGGCGCCCTTGGTGGCCAAGTCCTTGCCCACCTCGGGGCCCACGAAGTTCACCTGCTGCAGCTTCACCTGGGGCTCGGCCTTCTGCAGGGCCGCCAGCACCTTGGCGCCCGCGTCCTTGTCGGTCTCGCCCTGCTTGAGCTTGAGGCGGATCTGCACTTCCTGGGGGGTGCCGAAGGTCTGGGAGACGGCGTCGCCGAAACCGCCGGCGCTGAGCGCCTGGCGCACTTGCCCTAGGTCCGCGGCGGCGGGATAGGCCACCTGCACGGTGACACCGCCGGTGAAGTCCACCCCCAGGTTCAGGCCCTGGGCCGCGAGGGAGGCGTGGGCCACCACCAGCACCACCACGGACATGCTCATGGCGAGCTTGCGGACGCCGAGGAAATTGATGTGCGGGACTTTGTGGAAAAATTCCATGTGCCTGTGCCTCTAAAAATGTCTCTTTTGCCCTGGAATCCCTGAATTTATTCCATTTTCGTCATACCGGCGCAAGCCGGTATGACGACGTTGAAATACGAACCCTCAATCAAAGCTTCCAAAAAAGCGCTAAACCGGCAATTTCTCGAGTTTCCGGCCGCCGTACAGGCCGTTGACGATCGAGCGGGTGCCCATGATGGCGGTGAACAGCGAGGTGATGATGCCGAGCGTCAGGGTCACCGCGAAACCCTTCACCGGGCCGGTGCCGAACAGGAACAGCATGAAGGCCGCGATGAGCGTGGTCACGTGGGCGTCGACGATGGTGGCGAAGGCGCGCTCGTAGCCCGAATGGATGGCGGCCTGGGGGGTGTTGCCGTTGCGCACTTCCTCGCGGATGCGCTCGTTGATCAGCACGTTCGCGTCCACGCCCATGCCGAGTGTCAGCACGATGCCGGCGATGCCGGGCAGGGTGAGGGTGGCGTGGAACAGCGTGAGCAGCGCCACGGTCAACACCAGGTTCATGAACACCGCGAGGTCGGCGATGACGCCGAAGACCTTGTAGTAGAAGGCCATGAACAGCACCACCAGGGCGAAGCCCAAGGCGGCGGCGTTGAAGCCCTGGCGGATGTTCTCGGCGCCGAGGCTCGGGCCGACGGTGCGTTCCTCCACGAAGTCCATGGGCGCCGCGAGTGAGCCGGCGCGCAGCAGGAGCGCCAGGTTCTGGGCTTCGTCCTGGGCGAGACCCGTGATCTGGAACTGCTTGCTGAAGATGCCGCGGATGGTGGCGACGTTGATGACCGAGTAGCTCTTGTCGTGGGTGATCAGCGTCTGGCCGTCCACCTGCTGCACGTGGCTCTTGGTCTCGATGAACAGCACCGCCATGGGCTTGCCTAAGTTCTGGCGCGTGGTGTCGCCCATCTTGGCGGCGCCGGCGGAGTTGAGGGTGACGCTCACGTCCGGCGTGCCCTCGTCCTGGCTGAAGCCGGAGATCGCGTTCACCAGCTGGTCGCCGCTCGCGATCACGTCGCGCTTCAACAGGACCGGCGCGCCGCTGTCCTTGCGGGTGAAGAGCTGGTCGTCCAGGGGCACGTGGTTGGTCTTCTGGGCGTCGAAGGGGTCGGCGGTGTAATCCACCAGCCGGAACTCGAGGGTGGCGGTGCCGCCGAGGATCTCCTTGGCGCGGGCGGTGTCCTGCACGCCGGGCAGCTCGACGACGATGCTGTTCGCGCCCTGCTGCTGCACGATGGGCTCGGCGACGCCGAGCTCGTTCACGCGGTTGCGCAGGGTGGTGATGTTCTGCTCCACCGCCTGCTGGCGCAGGTCCTGCACCTCCTTGTCGCTGACGCTGGCGGAGAGGCTGTTGGGCTGGGCGCCGTCCACCACCGTGAGGTTGGAGTACTGGGCGGCGAGCAGGCTGCGCGCCTTGGCGAGGTCATCCGGGCTGCGCAGTGCGATGCTCATGACGTTGCCGCTCAGGGACACGTCGTCGTAGCGGATGAGTTTCTCGCGCATGGCGCTGCGCAGGTCGTTCATGGAGCGCTGCAGCCGGTTCTGCACCGCGGCGTTCAAGTCGATCTGCAGCTGGAAGTGCACGCCGCCCTGCAGGTCGAGGCCCTTGGACATGGGCACGAGACCCACGTCCGACAGCCAGGCCGGGGTGCGGGGCGCCAGGTTCAGGGCGACGGTGTACTGCGCGCCCAGGCTCTGCTTGACCACGTCCAGGGCGCGCAGCTGCGCGTCGGTGTCGGCGAAGCGCACCAGCACGCGGTTCTCGGCGAAGGCGGCGGACTTGTAAGCCAGCTTCGCGGCGTCCAGCGCCTGCTCCACCTGCTGTACGGTGCCGGCCGAGACCTGGCTGCCGCTCGCGGGCGAGACTTGCACCGCCGGGTCCTCGCCGTAGAGGTTCGGCAGCGCGAACAGGAAGCCGAGCGCGGTGATGAGGACGACGAGGACGTTCTTCCAGGCGGGATAGCGGTTGAGCATGGACCGGGTTCCGGATTAGAGGTTCTTGAGGGTGCCCTTGGGCATGACGGCGCCGATGGCCTGCTTCTGCATGCGCACTTCGACGCCGGAGGCGATCTCGAGGGTGACGAACTGGTCGCTCACGTCCTTGACCCGGCCGAGGATGCCGCCCGTGGTCACCACCTCGTCGCCCTTGTTGAGTCCGGCGAGGAGCTGCTGGTGCTCCTTCTGCTTCTTCTGCTGCGGGCGGATGAGGAAGAACCAGAAACCGCCCAGGATGACGCCCATGGGGATGACGAAGGAGGTGAAGATGTCGCCCTGGGTCGAGCCGGCGGCGGCGTAGGCATCGGAGATGAAGAAGCTCATGGGGATCCTGTGTGGCAAACAAAGCCGGGCCTCAAGCCCGGCATATATATAGAGAGGGGGGTGGATTTTACCCCGTCGGCGGGGGAAATGCGCCCTGCCCGGCTCAAGTTTCGGCTATGGGCTCGGCCGTAGAATCCGCGGCCCTCTGGGCGTGGAAGTCCCGGCTCCAGGCGGCGAAGCGGCCCGCAGCGATGGCTTCCCGCATCTCGCGCATCAGGGACTGGTAGTAATGCAGGTTGTGAAGGGTCGCGAGGCGCGGACCCAGGATCTCGCCGCACTTGTCCAGGTGGCGCAGGTAGGCGCGGCTGTAATGCCGGCAGGTGTAGCAGCTGCACTGGGGGTCCACGGGACCGGTGTCGTCCTGGTAGGCGCTGTTGCGGATGCGGACCACCCCGGCGTGGGTATAGAGATGGCCGTTCCTGGCGTTACGGGTAGGCAGCACGCAGTCGAACATGTCCATGCCGCGGGCGACGGAGGCCACGAGGTCCTCCGGCGTGCCCACGCCCATGAGGTAGCGGGGCCGGTCCGCGGGCATCTGCGGCGCGACCGCGTCCAGGACCGCGATCCTCTCCTCCTCCGTCTCGCCGACCGACAGGCCGCCCAAGGCATAACCGTCGAAACCGATCTCCACGAGCCCCGCGAGGGAGGCGCGCCGCAACTCCGGGTACATGCCACCCTGGACGATGCCGAAGAGCGCCGACGGGTGATCCGCGTGGGCCGTGCGGCAGCGCCGCGCCCAGCGCAGCGAGAGCTCCATGGACTCCTGCGCCTGGGCCTCCTCCGCGGGATAGGGCGTGCACTCGTCGAAGACCATGAGGATGTCCGCACCGAGCTCGTGCTGGATGCGGATGGAATCCTCCGGGCCCAGGAACACGGGATCCCCGTTCACCGGCGACTGGAAGCTCACCCCCTGCTCGGTGATCTTGCGCATCTGTGCGAGGCTCCACACCTGGAAGCCGCCGGAGTCGGTGAGGATCGGACCGTTCCACCCCATGAAGCGATGCAGTCCGCCGTGCGCCGCGATGATGTCGGGCCCAGGGCGCAGCCACAGGTGGAACGTGTTGCCGAGCAGGATCTGCGTGCCGATCTCGGCGAGCTCGTTCGGTGCCATCGCCTTCACGGTGCCGTAGGTTCCCACCGGCATGAACACCGGCGTCTCGACCGCACCGTGCGCGAGCT
>DATIEQ010000266.1:0-3006 GCA_035455665.1 Gammaproteobacteria bacterium
GCGATGCTGATGGCCGCCACCAGTTCGATGAGCGAGAGGATCACGAACATCACCGTCTTCTCCATGGCGATGGCCTTGAAGAAGTTCACGTGTTCCTGGGTCCAGTCGCTCACGTAGTAGGCGCCGCCGAAGACGCTGACCAGCTCCCGTGCCACCTCTGGCGCCCGGTACTTGTCGTCCACCTTGACTCGCACGCCGCTGACCTTGGCGCCCAGGCCGTAGAGGGTCTCTGCGTCCTGCAGGTCGATCAAGGCCAAGCCCCGGTCGTATTCGTACTGCCCCGCGTCGAAGATGCCGGTCACGGTGAAGCGCCGGAAGCGAGGGATGAGGCCCGCCGGTGTCACATTGCCCTGGGAGATCATGAGGATCACCTTGTCTCCGGGCGCGACGCCCAGGGCATAGGCAAGATCCTTGCCGAGCACGATGCCGTAGCCGCCCGGCGTCAGGTCCTCGAGGCGCCCGACCACCATGCGCCGGCCCACCTCGGAGACCGTGCCCTCCTCCTCCGGCAACACTCCGCGCACCATGCTGCCGCTCATGCTGGAGCCGTTGGCGAGCATCGCCTGGTCTTCCACGTAGGGCGCCGCACCGGTGACATGCGGCTGCTTGAGTACGCGCGCCGCCACCTGCTGCCAGTCCGCGAGCTTGCTGTCGAAGCCCGAGACGGTCGCATCGGAGGTCATGCTCAGGATGCGGTTGCGCAGCTCGTCTTGGAAACCGTTCATCACCGACAATACGGTGATGAGCGCCATCACGCCGATGGCGATGGACACCAGGGACATGGCCGAGATGAAGGAGATGAACTGGTTGCGGCGCTTGGTGCGGAAATAGCGCAAGCCCACGAACAGGGGAAAGGGTCTAAACATGGGCGCGCATTATATAGGCCCGGCCCACGCACCGGACGGCTCCTGCCTCGTTCATGGCAAGATCACGCTCAAGCGCCGGCACAAGACCACCTCTGTAGGGCTGACCCGCGCCCCATAGGCGCAGACTTCCACGCCGGCCTTGAGCGCCTTGCGCAGGGTCTTGCCGTATTCCGGATCGATGGTGTCCGCCGGCCGCACCTCCCGGACGTCCTCCCGCTGCACGCAGAAGCACAGCATTGCCCGCTGCCCCTGCCTGACTCGCGCCATGAGCTCCCGCAGATGGCGGCTCGCCCGCTCGCTCACAGCGTCCGGGAATAGCGCGATACCGCCATCTACCGCCGCCGTCACGTTCTTCACCTCCAGATAGCAATCGGGCTTACGCCGGTGGCCGCTCAACAGGAAATCCACCCGGAAGCCGGGTTGCACCCGCACTTCCCCCTGGAGTCCCGGGTAGCCGCGCAGTTCATCGATCAGGCTCGTTTCCAAGGCCTCGCGGACCAGCCCGTTGCTCCGCCCGGTGTGGATACCCACCCTCACGCCCGGACTGGCCTCCACCAGCTCCCAGGTCCAGGCGTATTTCCGCGCTGGATTGGCCGCCCGACTGAGCCAGATCCGCATGCCAGGCCCGGCACAGCCCAGCATGGAGCCGGTATTGGGACAATGTACCGTGAGGCGCCCGTACCCCGGCAGCCGCTCTACGTCCGCCAGGAAGCGCTTGTAGCGCCGCACGAGCTGCGCTTCCTGTAACGGCGGCTCAAAACGCATAGGCCAGCCTGATGAGCCGATATGTCAAGAAATTCATCTAACCCGATGCTCCCTATAGCTTTTTATGCTCTGGAAGCGGTGCTATAGTTAACCGTAACCAGAGGAGATTGTCCCATGCCGCGCCGCATGCCGAGCTTCTGCATCGCTCTCGGAGCCCTGCTCTCACTCATGGCGGTGTCCGTCCTGGCTCGCGCTGCCGGTACGACCCTCGCCATGCCTGCCGCCACGGCGAGCGTGACGACCTCAGCCTATACACCCGAGACCGCCCCAAGCGCCGCCACCGGCGCTCCGGCTGCCTCCACGAAGACCGCCGTAGCGGCTGCTACGACTGCTGCGATGGTGCCTACCGCTTCCACAGTCGCGAGCGCCGCGGCCACGACTGCCGCGACGGCGCCAGCTGCGTCCACGGCTACCGTGGCTGCTTCCGCCACGCCGACACCTGCCGCCTCTACGGCAACAGCGGCTCCCGTAGCTGCACCTGCAGCCGCTCCCGCCATGTCCTCGGCGCCATCCGGCGGGATGTCCCTGCCGGCGCGCGGCATGAACATGCAGAACGTGGAGCACATCTTCGGCTCGCCCGAGGAGAAAGATGACGCCGTCGGTAAGCCGCCCATCACCCGTTGGGTCTACCCCGACTACGTGGTGTACTTCGAGTACAATCTCGTGTTGCATGCGGTGATGAAGACGGCGCCTTTCGCCGACAGCAAGGCCGGAAGCGACGGCGGCTGAGCATCACCGCTTAAGGTTTCTATAACCACCGCGTGATCTGCCCAAGGCAGATCACGCGGTTTGCTTTGGGGTGGCTGGGTTTCCATGGCTGCACGCTATCGATTACCGCCGGAATGGGCCGAGCAGAGCGGCGTCATGCTCACCTGGCCCCGTTCCGACGTCGAATGGAACCCGGACTATGCCTCGGCGGAACGCTGCCATACCCTGATCGCCAAGGAGATCAGCCTGCGGGAGCCGGTGATCATCAGTTGCATGGACGAGGGCCACGCCGAGCGAATCCGCGTTGCCGTGAAGGCCGCGGGCGGGCGGGCGGAGCGGCTGCGCCTCTTCTCGTTGCCTTCCAACGACGCCTGGGCCCGGGACCACGGGCCCATCACCGTCCTCAAAGACGGCAAGCTCACGCTCCTGGACTTCATCTTCAACGGCTGGGGCGGCAAATACCCTCACGAGAACGACGACCAGTTGACCCCCAAGCTCCACGCCCGGGGCGCCTTCGGGGGCACGCCGCTGGAACGCATCGATCTCGTGCTGGAAGGCGGCAGCATCGAAGTAGACGGGGAAGGCACCCTGCTCACCACCGAGAGCTGCCTGCTGAACCCCAACCGCAACCCCGGGCTCAAGCGCGGTGAGATCGAGTCGCTGCTCA
>DATIEQ010000267.1:0-15210 GCA_035455665.1 Gammaproteobacteria bacterium
ACTTTTCGTGCGCGCCACGAGTCTAGGAGGGGTGGAAAGCTTCATCGAGCACCGCGCCTCCGTGGAGGGTCCTGAGAGCCGCACTCCGCGCCACCTGTTGCGCGTTTCCACCGGCGTCGAACACGCCGCCGACCTCATCTCCGACCTCGACCAGGCGCTCGCCTGAGCGCGGGCGCACCCACCAAAGGAACCGCTATGTTGCAACGTACCTTCGGCTTCCTCTTCGGCCTGTCCCTGCTGCTGCCCGCGGCAGCGATGAGCGCCGACGCGCCGGTGACACTGGAACAGATCATGGCAGACACGGATTGGATCGGTAACCCGCCCGAGGACGGTTACTGGGGTTACGACAGCAAGAGCGTGTATTACTCCGTGAAACGCGACGGCAGTCCGCTGAAGGACCTCTACAGCATGGACGCGGCGGGCGGCGCCGCGCACAAGCTCGCCCCGGCCGAACTCCCGGACGCCTCCGCGCCGGGCAACGCCTACAACCAGGCGCGCAGCTTCCAGGTATTCATCCGCGACAACAACGTGTTCGTGCGCAACCTGCTCACCGGGAGCCTCCGGCAACTCACGCAGGACACCTCCCTCAAGAACAGCGAGGCCTTCCAAGCGGACGGCGCCCATGTGCAATGGCACCAGGGCGACAAGATCTACGTCTATGCACTCAACAGCGGCCTGCTGGCGCTCGCCGCGGACCTGCGCTTGAGCGACGACCCGGCAAAGGCGCCAGGCCCGCAGAATTACCTGCAGGCGGAACAGCTGCGCCTGTTCCAGGCCCTAAGCCGCGCGGAAGCAAACAAACAAGCCGCCCGCGAGCAGAAGGCAGGCGATGCCGCCGCTGATCCCAACCACGCCGCCGAGCCATGGTATCTCGGCGACAGGCTGAAGATCGTCCAGTCTTCGCTCTCGCCAAACGGCCGCTGGCTCGCGCTCGTGACGCAGGAAAAGGACGCCAAAGACGGGGATCCCGGGGTGATGCCGAACTACGTCACCGAGAGCGGTTATGTGGAGACTAGCAAAGAGCACACCTACGTCGGACTCAATCAACCCCCCGCCCAGCAGGTGAAGCTCCTGGATCTCTCCAGCCACACCGCCTTCGACCTGGACCTCACCCAACTGCCCGGCATCAAGGACGACCCGCTGGCGGCGCTACGCAAGACGGCGGTGGAATGGGACGTGCAGCACGGCATGACGCGGTCGGCGGCCCAGGATTCGGTCAAGGCGCCCGCCGTGCGCGAGGTATCCGTGGGTGGCCTCGCCTGGAGCGACGACGGCAGCAACCTGGCATTGCAGTTCTTCTCCAACGACAACAAGGACCGCTGGCTCGCGAGCCTGGATTTCAACAAGAAAGCGCTGGTCACCCAGGAACGGCTCACCAACCCCGCCTGGGTGAACTGGACCTTCAACGACTTCGGCTGGATGCACGACAACCACAGCCTCTGGTACCTGTCGGAGGCGAGCGGCTACTCCCATCTCTATCTCAAAGACCTGGGCGCCAGAGCGGCGCGCCAGCTCACCAACGGCAAGTTCGAGATCAACCCCGGGATAACGCTCACCCACGACGACGCTTATTTCTACGTCTCCGCCAACAAACCCGCACCCGGCACCTGGGAGATCTACCGGGTGGACGCGAAGAGCGGCGCCTTCGACGCGGTGACGAACCTCGGCGGGCTCAACGGCACGCAACCCGGCCTGGAAGACCGCGACAGCTACGTACTGTCTCCCGACGAGACGAAACTGCTGGTCTATCATTCCACCACCATCCGACCGCCGGAGATCTATGTGGTGGACGCGGCGCCCAACGGCGCCGCGCATCAGCTGACCCACACCGTGTCAGCGGCGTTCACGGCGGTAGACTGGACCGCGCCGCAGATCGTGCAGGTACCGTCGAGCCACGTGGCGCAGCCGATCTACGCCCGCCTCTATCTCCCGAAGGATTACACTCCTACGAAGATCTGGCCGGCTGTCGTGTTCATCCACGGGGCCGGTTACCTGCAGGACGCCCACAGCGGCTGGTCCTATTACTTCCACGAACTCATGTTCCAGACCTTCCTCAACCAACACGGTTACCTGGTGCTGGACATGGACTACCGTGGCTCGGCGGGCTACGGCCGCGACTGGCGCACGGCCATCTACCGGCAGATGGGGCACCCGGAGGTGGAGGACGTGGTGGACGGGGTGCACTGGCTGGAACAGGCCTGGCATGCCGACGGCAAGCGACTCGGCGTCTACGGCGGTTCTTACGGCGGCTTCATGACCTACATGATGATGTTCCGCCAGCCGGATCTGTTCGCTGCCGGCGCCGCGCTCCGGCCCGTGGGCGACTGGGCGGACTACAACGACGGCTACACCTCCGCTATCCTCAACCGCCCGAACGTGGACCCGCAAGCCTACTACGACAGCTCCCCCATCAACTACGCTGGGGCCCTGAAGCATCCGCTGATCATCCTGCAGGGCATGGAGGACGACAACGTCTTCTTCATGGACAGCGTGCACATGGTGCAGAAGCTGCAGGAACTCAGGAATCCGAACTTCGACGTCATGTTCTATCCCCTTGAGCACCACAGCTTCACGGATCCGGCGAGCTGGCTGGATGAATACCGGCGCATCTGGCGTCAGTTCAACACCTACGTGAACCCGCAATGATCAGAGGTGTCGCCTGATAAGATGAACCCCGCCGTTTGGCGGGGTTTGTTTCTATGCAGCCCAAGCAGTTCAGCAGCCCGGACGATTGTGTCGAGGCCATCCTCGGCCACGTGGGTCCACGCCTCGTGGTGGGCGCGCCGCTCGGCATCGGCAAGCCCAACCATCTCCTGAACGCCCTCTACCGGCGCGCGGCCCGCGACCCGTCCTTGCACCTCACGCTCATCACCGCGCTCTCCCTCGAGAAGCCGCGAGCGCACGGCGAACTGGAGCGGCGTTTCCTGGAGCCCTTCGTGGCGCGGGTATTCGGCGACTATCCGGAACTGGACTACATGGCGGCACTGCGGCACGGTACGCTGCCGTCGAATGTCGAGATCTCCGAGTTCTATTTCAAGTCCGGCAGCCTGTTGGGCGTGGCCGCGGCACAGCGGAATTACGTCAGCTCGAACTACACCCACGTGGCCCGCGACATGCTCGCCGCCGGCATCAACGTGGTCGCCCAGGCAGTGGCCCGGGAAGATCGCGCCGACGGCACCCGCTACAGCCTGAGCTCCAACCCCGACGTGACCCTGGACATCCTGCCCGGCCTGCGCGCCGCAGGGCGCCCGGTGGCGGTGGCGGGCATGGTGAACCGGCGCTTGCCCTACATGTACGGCGACGCGGAGCTGCCGGCCGACGCCTTCGACTTCATGGTGGACGCGCCGGCCCTCGATCACCATCTCTTCGCCGTCCCGCCCCTGCCCATCGGCCCCGCGGAACATATGATCGGGCTCCATGCCAGCACCCTGGTGCGGGACGGGGGCACGGTGCAACTCGGCATCGGGGCGCTGGGCGACGCCTTCGTCTACTCCACGCAGTTGCGTCATGCGGACAACGCACGCTACCAGGGTATCCTCGAAGACCTCGGCCTGCGCCGGCGCTGCAGCGCGGTGATGGACGCGGTGGGCGAGCTCGGCCCTTACCGGCAAGGTCTGTATGCCGGCAGCGAGATGTTCGGCGACGGCCTGCTGCACCTCTACGAGGCTGGGATCTTGAAGCGCCGCGTCTATGATCACGCGGGGCTGCAGGCGCTCTTGAACGAGGGTCGCTTATCCGAGAGCGTCGGGCCCGAGACGCTCGGCGTCCTGGCGGAAGCCGGGGTCATCCGCTCGACCCTCGTGCCCGAGGACGTGGCGCTGCTCAGGCGTTTCGGCATCCTGCGTCCGGACGTGCGCCATGACGGCGCCAGTCTGGTGCTGCCGGACGGCGCGCGCATCTCTGCGGATCTATCCGACCGCGACAGCCAGAGCCGGCTCGCCGCCGCCGGGCTGGGCGCGCGGCTCACGGGCGGCGTCCTGGCGCACGCCGCTTTCTTCCTCGGCAGCCAGGAGTTCTACGCTGCACTGCAGCGCATGCCGGAACCGGAGCGGCGGCTGTTCGCAATGGAAGCCGTATCTACCGTCAACGAGCTCTTCAGCGACCTCGAGCTGGAACGATTGCAGCACCGCGACGCGCGCTTCCTCAACATCTGCATGAAGATGACGCTCCTCGGCGCCGCGGCCTCGGATGCCCTGGAGGATGGCCGGGTGGTGAGCGGCGTGGGCGGGCAATACAACTTCGTGGCCATGGCCCATGCGCTCACCCAGGCGCGCTCCATCCTGATGCTCAAAGCCACTCACATGAACCACGGACGGCTGGAGTCGAACCTGCTGTGGAGTTACGGTCACTGCACCATCCCGCGGCACCTGCGCGACATCGTCGTGACGGAATATGGCGCCGCCGACCTGCGCGGCAGGCGCGATCAGGAGGTGGTGGCGGCGTTGCTGAATCTCGCCGATTCCTGCTTCCAGGAGGGCCTGCTACGGGAAGCGCAGCGGGCGGGCAAGCTCGCGCCGGACTACTCCATCCCCGATGCCTTCCGGCAGAACACCCCGGAGCGCATCAGGGCGCAGCTCAAGCCCCTGCAGGCGCAGGGACTGTTCCCCGACTTCCCTTTCGGTCATGCGTTCACGGCGGAGGAGCTGGGTCTCGGCAAGGTTTTGAGACGCTTGCAGGCGCGGAGCTCCACCCTCAGGGGCAAACTCGGGATAGCACGCGACCTGCTGTCCAGTCCCCCGCCAGGTGCGGTCCCCTATCTTGTACGCATGGGCCTCGACCGGCCCAGAAATCTCAAGGAGCGGCTCATGGCGCGGCTCGTGGCCGCGGCGCTGGACGAGGCCGGGGTGATTTGAGTCAGCGCTTGGGAACGGCGCTGCGGCGCGAGTACAGGAACAACAGGCACAGGAGCGGCAGGAAGCCGACCCCGCCGCCGCCACCGCTCGACTTACCCGCGGTATTGGTGAGCACGGTGATGGTGATGACGGCACGGTTAGAAAGCTTCATGCTGTCCGTCGCCTGGAACTCAAAGCTGTCCAGACCTGTGAACCCCGGGTTTGCCTGATAGCTGTACGCCCCCGTCGTCGGGTTCACCGTCACCGAGCCATTAGCCGCTGGGACGACCACACCAAAGGTCAACTTGTCACTGGTATCTTTGTCCTTGGCTGATAAGAATTCGATGATCGGATTCTTGCCATCCACGTCCTGCGTATGGAATGAGGTAGCCGTTGGCGCGCCGTCCGCGGCAACGACGCCGTGATGCTGCAGGATCAGATTCAGGGTGTTACTGGCTGCATTCGCCACCGCCAGGTCCGGTGTGCCATCCTCGTCGAAGTCCCCCACGGCAGTCGCTCGCGGGCTGAAGTCGGTCGGATATGAGGTCCCGATGAAGCCCGCGCGGCCATTACCGAGCATGACAGACACGCTGGCGGCGTTGGACGCCGCGACCGCGATGTCGAGGTCGCCATCGCCGTTCAGGTCCGCCAGACTCATCCCCAAGGGGGAAAAACCGGTGGCATAGGGTATCGGCGTCTGGAAACTTCCATCCCCGTTCCCTATCAGCACATCGAGACCGCCGTTGTTGTAATCCGCCAATACGATGTCCGGGCGCCCGTCGTGATTCAAGTCCGCCAGGAGCACATTGAAACCGTGTACCACATAACGACCGCCCGGCTGGAAGTTACCTTTACCTGTGTTTAGCAGCACGCCGATGGCGCTGCCTGCGACGATGATGTCGGGATGACCGTCACCATTCACGTCGCCCACCGTGAGCGCATCTAGTACAACACCTGCATGATGCGTCACTGGCGTATGGAACGTGCCGTCGCCGCGGCCATAGAGGATGCCGATCAGATTCAATATGCCGCTGCCCACGACGATGTCCGGCGTACCATCGCCGTCCATATCCGCGACCGTCATGGCATCCAGGTCTGCTCCGGCGGCGAAGTCCTGCCTTGGCTGGAACGTGCCATCACCGTTACCGAGCAGCACTGAGACCGTACCATCGCCGAAGTTGGCCGTCACGATGTCCGTCTTACCGTCGCCGTTCATATCGGCGAGCACGAGCGCCTGCGGGTGCGACCCCGTCGCGTACCTGACCCGCGCCTGCAGCGTCCCGTCGCCGTTGCCCAGGAACACCGAGACGTCATCGTCACGGGAGTCCGCCACTACCAAATCCACGTGGTGATCGCCATTGAGATCGACCGCGGATACGGCGGCGGGAGTCCTACCGGTCAAGTAGGTATTGAGAGGATGGAAGCCACCCTGGCGGTCATTCTGCAGAATGCGTATCGCTCGATTCGCTACGAACGGGAATACGACGTCGGGGAAACCGTCGCTATCGAAGTTGTCCACCACCAGGGATTGCAAGGCATTGGAACCGCTGATGCCGCTGGTCGCGAACGTCTGTGCCGTATGGAACGTACCGTCCCCCTTGCCCAAGAGCACGCTCAACGTGCTGTCTGCGCCATTCACCACCAAGAGGTCCGGGTTACCGTCCTGGTCCACATCTGCGACAGTGATGAAATCCGGCTGCAAGCCCACGCGGTAAACAGCGCCGGGTTCATTGAAGCCGCCTTTGCCGTCGCCGAGCAGCACCTTGATGGAACGCGTGATGGAACCCGTGAGGGTCACCGCCAGATCTACATTCCCGTCATGGTTGAAGTCGCCTACTGCGAGCGACTGGCTCTCTGTCCCTTTCTGGATAGGTCCCAGAAAGTGCGGGGTCACGGTCTGGAATTGACCGTTCTTGTACCCGGACAGGACGACGATCGAATCGAGCACGGAATCGAGCACCAACAGGTCCGGTTTGCCGTCACCGTCCACATCTGCAACGGCGATGCAGTCAGCCCCGGTACCTACCACGAACGGCCGCTCAGACTGGAACGTGCCATCGCCGTTGCCGAGGAGGACGCTGATAGTACTGTCAGCGTAATTGGCAGTGACGATATCCGGCTTCCCATCTCCGTCCACGTCTGTGATGGAGACGAAGACCGGGTTCGCGCCGACGGGGTAATTCGTCGCATCGGTCCCCGACCCTGAGAGCGTCTTGCCTTTGAACGTGCCGTCACCGTTACCCAGCAGCACAGTCACGTCGTTGCTCGTACCGTTCGCGACCACCAGGTCCGGCTTGCCATCGCCGTTCACATCGCCTACCGCGACCGCTTGGGCCGTCCCGGAGACGTCAGCGCGATAATTCGCGACGGGCGCGCTGAACCTGTCATTCCCACGCCCAAGGAATACAGCCACGCCCGCGACACCATGGGTTACCACGACGTCTGGCTTGCCGTCGCCGTTCACATCCGCGGCCACGACCCCGAACGGGGTGAGTGTCTCGACGAAATCACTCGTGGGGTAGAGTGCGTTGGCCGGGGCAGCGGACATGTATAGCAGGGCCAGCACGCCGGCGGCGCAGGTTCGAAGGGCGGGATGGCGATACATGGGATTCCTCAAAAAAAACGGGCGCTCCGCGGATCACGCCCGGTAGGCCGCCTGCTCCGGCGGCCCCTATGGGACGGCGATTATACCCTTAACGTTTCGGCGGCCGGGGTTTAGAACGCCCCGCTCACCCCGGGGAAGACCACCGGGCTCTCGAAGCCGTCCTTGGAGACGCTCGCGACCCCGAAGAAGTAATCGTCGATGCTCACGTCCTTGAGGGTGTAATCCGTGGCATCCCCCACGAACAGGCCGCGGCTCCAGCCGGGCTCCGTGGTCGCCCGCCAGCACACCCGGTAACCCGCCAGGTCCCGGGTCGCGGCACCCTCGAGGCGCTGCCACTTCAGGACCGTGTCCGGAGTCACCGCACCGGCCAAATCCACGCCCACGGGCGGCGGCGGCGCCCAGGCGAGAGCGGCCAAAGTGACCGCGTTCATGGCCGTCACCTTGGCGAGATAGGGGAAGTTCACGCCGGCGAGCACGTCGCCGTAGGCGA
Organism: Gammaproteobacteria bacterium; assembly: GCA_035455665.1. GTDB lineage: Bacteria > Pseudomonadota > Gammaproteobacteria > Natronospirales > REEB76 > DASUBN01. The sequence continues at coordinate 7,928 of DATIEQ010000267.1, forward strand.
CACCCCCTTCCGTGCGCACGTCCTGATGCTGGCGTGCGTAGTTCTCGTTAGCCTCCGTGACGCGTAGCGCCGGATAGCCCAGCTGGTTGAAGGCCACGTGGTCGCCACCGCGGCCATAGCGGTCGGTGCGATAGACGAGCTTCACGTGCCAATTGGGCACGTATTGTTCGCCGAGCATGGCCGTGTAGCGCGCCAGGTTGCGGGAGGGCGAGTCCACCTCACCGCCGTGATAGCGGCGGTAGTTGGCGTCGTCCGCAGTCTCGAGGGCACGCGTGCCTTCCGAGAAGACCCGCACCGTGGTGTCGTCGATGATCCCGTTCCCGCCCTCGATGTTGCCGACGATGTCGTTGTTGAGGTCGCCTTCGACCCGCCAGCCGTGGTCCTTGGCGTACTGGGCCAGGAGCTTGCCGCCGTAGAGACCCTGTTCCTCGCCGGAGAGCACCCCGTACACGATGGTGGCGTCGAACTTGTACTTGGAGAGGACCCGCGCCGCCTCCAGCACCGCCGCCACGCCGGAGCCATCATCGTCCGCGCCGGGGGCGTCTGCAGTGGCGTTCATGGGATCGCTCACCCGGGAATCGAGATGCGCCGTCATGATCACGTAGCGGCCCGGATCCACGCTCCCCTTCTGCACCGCCACCACGTCCATCACGCTCGCACCTTCCTTCGGGAGCCGGTCGCCGTTGAACACCTGGGAAGGTGTCAGCACCTCGAGGCAGCCGCCGCAGTCATGGGAGATCGCCGCGAAACGGGACTGGACCCAAGCGCGGGCCGCGCCGATGCCGCGGGTGGCTGATTGGGTATCCGAGAGGGTGTGGCGGGTGCCGAATCCCACGAGCGTGGTGAGCGTCACCTGCAGCGCCGCCGGGTCCACGGCGGCGGCGATGTCGCGCAGCACCGGGTGCTCCCGGGGCGGGACCGGCGCGCCGGCCTGGGCGAGGCCGGCCGTAAGCACGGCGGTGACAAGAAGCGCGGCGCGCATCCACATGGGCAATACTCCTCGGCGGGTATCGGGTTCCGACCCGCGGGCTCGGGGGCGGTTCAACGGTTCCTGCAGCCTAACGCGGCAGTGCCCTGGGCGGTTGGCGGTAAACCCATAATTGGCCTAAACCCAGGAGGGGGGCTGGGCATCCAAGCGATGGATATACATGCTTTATGCAGTGTCTGAGGGGTGGATAGTGGCTTGCAATACCTCTCAGAAGTGTTATAGTTAGATAATACACCAGTTCACTTATATAGGAGTCATCCCATGCTGCTGCGCCGCCCCTCCTCCTCCCTCCTCGCCGGCGCGCTGCTGGCCTTTGGGGTCGCCGGCCAGGCCTGGGCCGCCCAGCCCTATGAGAAAGCGGACCACTACCAGAACCCCGCCATCAAGGCCGGCGGTTCCCTGAACCTCACCAACCTAGTGGGCCGGGTGCACGTCGAGCCCGCCACGGACGGCGTGCTCGCCATCGACAGCAAGATCGTGGCCGTCGCCGGCTCCGGCTCCGATACGGATGCCCAGGCGCTCGCAGCCAAACTGCGCATCGAGATCAGCGTGAGCGGCAACAGCGTGACCGCCGTCGCCCACTATCCGGTCGACGAGTACACCCATTACTACTACGTGAACCCAGATCAGAACGGCATCATGATCGGCTCGTCCAACTCCAACCTGACGTACGAGGACGAGCGGGTCCAGGTGTCGAGCGGCACCTTCGGCAGCGGCGTCAACCTGCACGCGGATTTCGTGGTGCACGTGCCCAAGGGCGTGAAGGTGGCGGTGGACAACCGCGTCGGCAAGATCGAAGCCGGTGCCGTGAGCGCCGCCCTCACGCTCAAGAGCGCGTCCGGCGACATCTTCGCGGACGGCGTGAGCGGCGACGTCACGGCCGACACCGGCAGCGGTGACATCAAAGTCGGCGGCGAGACCGGCGCCCTGGACCTGGAGACGGGCTCGGGTGACGTGACCGTGAGCCGGCAGAAGGGCGGCGACGTGAAACTGCGCACCGGCTCCGGCGACGTGAAGCTCACGGAAGTGGCCGGCGCAGTTAACGGCGAGACCGGCTCAGGCGACGTGGTGGTGGAAGGCTTCACCGGTGACACCGCGACCTTCGAGGCAGGTTCCGGAGACATCGGCTTCAGCCGCTCCAAGGCAAAGGTCTTCACCCTGCGCACCGGCTCCGGCGAGATCAGCCTCGAGGATTCCAGCGGTTCGCTCTCGGCCCACGCCGGTTCGGGCGACATCCGCGCCAGCGGCTTCAAATCCGGCGAGTCCCTGGACCTGCATACGGGCAGCGGCGAAGTGCGCTTGGAAGGCGACTTGGGGGCGGTATTGCACCTGACCGCCGACAGCGGCAGCGGTGATATCGACCTGCATACCTCCGCCATCCCCTCGCTGCACATCACCGCCACCTCGGATTCAGGCGACGTGAACGTCGACCTGCCAGGCATGCAGAACGTCTCCGCCCACTCGCACTCCATCCGTGCGGACGTGAACGGCGGCAAGGGCACGGCGGAACTCGAGGCCGGTAGCGGCGACGTGAGTTTCACCCAGCACTGAATCCCCGGCTATCCTTCGTTAGACGGGCCGGCCCTGCTGGCCCGTCTTATGTCTGCTTGACGACTCTGCCGATAGTCCCAAGACTGGCCCGATGGCAGGCAGGAAATGGGACATCGACGTCGCCGAGGCCCGGGAGTTACAGGAAAAACTCCGCGGGCAGGTGATCCTCGAGGATCGTCTGGGGCCGGTGCGTAGCGTGGCCGGGCTCGACTGCGCTTTCAAGGAAAGCGGCCGGCTCACCCGTGCCGCCGCGGTGGTGCTGGACTTCCCGAACCTCGACTTGCTCGACTACGCGATCGCGGAGCGGCCGACCGATTTCCCCTACGTGCCGGGCCTGCTCTCCTTCCGCGAGGTGCCTGCCCTGCTCCTGGCTCTCGGAAAACTCCGCCACGCGCCCGACCTCCTGCTCTGCGACGGGCAGGGCTACGCCCACCCGCGGCGTTTCGGTCTCGCCTGCCACCTAGGAGTGGCGACCGGCTTGCCGAGCATCGGCGTCGCCAAGTCGCGGCTCATCGGCCGCCCCCGTGAACCGGGATACAGGAGCGGCAGCCGCGCACCCTTGAAGGATGGCGACGAGGTCATCGGCGCGGTGCTGCGCACCCGCACCGGAGTGAAACCGCTCTATGTATCCGTCGGCCACCGGGTCTGCCTCGAAACCGCCGTCGGCTACGTGCTGCGCTGTTGCCGCGGCTACCGGCTGCCGGAGACCACCCGCTGGGCGGACGGTCTCGCCGCCGATTCCGCGTTCCGTCTTCCTACCGGGAGGCCCAAACGAATCGGGTAACATGGCTGCATCTCTTGAGGAGCGCTGCGTGCCCGGCGAGACCCAATTCATCCTGGATTTCGACAGCACCCTGGTGCGGGTCGAGACCCTCGAACTCATGGCGGACCTCTTGCCGGACGGGGTGCGCGTGCGCGAGCGCATCCAGGCGCTCACGGACGAAGCCATGGACGGGAAGATGGATTTCCGCGCTGCGCTCAAGGAACGCCTCAAACTGCTCCGGCCGCACCGGGACCTCCTGCGCAGCTTGAGCGCGCGTCTGCGGGAGGAGATCACCCCCTCCTTCCAGCGCAACCGCGACTTCCTCGCCTCGCACGCCGACCATATATACGTCGTCACCAGCGGTTTCCGGGAAGTGGTGCTGCCGGTGATCCGCAGCCTGGGTCTCAAGCCCGAGAACGTCTACGCCAACACCCTGCACTTCGACGCCGCGGGTTACGTGGACGGCTGCGACTGGAACAACCCCCTGTCGGCGGATGGCGGCAAGCCGACGGTGGTGGCGGAGTTGAAGCTCAGCGGCGAGGTGGTGGCGGTAGGCGACGGCTGGAGCGATTACGAGATCTACCAGTCCGGCGCCGCGCGGCGCTTCTACGCCTTCACCGAGAACGTGCGCCGACCCGAGGTGCTGAAACACGCGGACAAGGTGGCGCCGAGCTTCGACGAGGTGCTCTACGACTGCGGCTTCCGCGCCGCGGTCTCCTACCCCAAGAACCGCCTCAAAGTGTTGCTGCTCGAGAACATCCACCTGGACGCGGTGGCCGCCTTCGAGCGGGAGGGTTACAGCGTGGAGACTCTCGGCGGCAGCCCGGACGAGGCGGAGCTCGAGGCGCGCCTGCCGGAGGTCTCGATCCTGGGGCTGCGCTCCAAGACGCGGCTCACGGAGAAGGCGCTCGGCGCCGCGCGCCGGCTGCTCACGGTCGGCGCCTTCTGCATCGGCACCAACCAGATCGACCTCGGCGCCTGCGAACGGCGCGGCGTGGCGGTGTTCAACGCGCCCTTCAGCAACACCCGCTCGGTGGTGGAGCTCGCGCTCGCGGAACTGATCCTGCTGATGCGCGGCATCCCGGAGAAGCTCCGGCAGATGGACAAGGGCGTGTGGGACAAGTCCGTCAAGAGCGCCCACGAGGTGCGCGGCAAACGTCTAGGCATCGTGGGTTACGGCAACATCGGCATGCAGCTCTCGGTGCTGGCCGAGTCGCTCGGCATGCAGGTGTGCTTCTACGACGTGACAGAGCGCCTGGCGCTCGGCACCGCGCGCAAGTGCGCGACCTTGGAGGAACTCCTCGAGTCCTCCGACGCGGTCACGGTGCACGTGGACGGCCGCCGCGAGAACGCGAACCTCATCGGCGCGCGCGAGTTCGCCCGCATGCGACCCGGGACGGTGTTCCTGAACCTGTCCCGCGGCCACGTGGTGGACCTCGACGCCCTCCTGCAGCAGCTCGCCAGCGGCCGGCTCAGGGGCGCGGCCCTCGATGTGTTCCCGGAGGAACCGGCGGAGAACGGCGCGGCCTTCGAGCATGCGCTGCGTCGATTGCCGAACGCGCTGCTCACGCCCCACATCGGCGGCAGCACGCTCGAGGCGCAACAGGACATCGGCCGCTTCGTGAGCAGCCGCATCATCGACTACGTGAACACCGGCAGCACCGAGAACAGCGTGAACTTCCCGGCCATCCGCCTGCCGCCCCAGGCGGACGCCCACCGCCTGATCCACTTGCACGAGAACGTGCCGGGCATCCTCGCCCAGATCAACCACGCGCTCGCCGCCCACGGCGCCAACATCCTCGGCCAGTACCTGAAGACCAACGAGCGCATCGGCTACGTCATCACCGACATCAACAAGGATTACTCCGAGGCTCTGATCGGCGAGATCCGACGGATACCTAATACGCTCCGTTTCCGGGCGCTGTACTGATTCCGTTCAGCCCGGCGCCTCGACGGGTGTGATCGGCACATCCAGGCGCTCGGTGCGCCGCAGCACCTCGATCTGCGTCGGCTCGTTCAGGGGGATCTCGCCGAGGATGCGCTGCAGGTCGGGGATGTTCTCCACCGGCCGGCCGGCCAGGCTCAGGATGATGTCACCGCTGCGCAGGCCCGCTGCGGCCGCCGCAGCGCCCTTCTCGGCGCGCGCGATCTCCACGCCCCGCTCCGTGGCGAGACCTAAGTGCCGCACCAGGCGCCGGTCGAGCGGCCGCTCGCGGCCGGCGATGCCGAGATAACCGCGCCGCACCCGGCCGCGGGTCAAAAGCTCGGTCAGCACCCATTGGGCGGTTGCGACCGGGATCGCGAACCCCAGGTTCTGGGCCATGGCGATGATGGCGGTGTTGATGCCGACGACGAGTCCGCGGGAGTCGAGCAGCGCACCGCCGGAGTTGCCGGGGTTGAGGGGCGCGGTGTGCTGGATCACGCCCTCGATGAGGCGGCCGTTACGGGAATCGAGGGAACGGCCGAGTGCGCTCACCACGCCCGAGGTGACGCTCGAGGCGTAGCCGAGCGGGTTGCCGATGGCGATGGCGAGCTGGCCCACCTTGAGCGCGGCCGAATCCCCGAGGCGGGCGTAGGGCAGGCCGCTCCCGGCGGCGCGCAGCACCGCGAGGTCGGTGGCCGGATCGCGGCCCACGAGCGCGGCCTGCACCTCGGAGCCGTCGATGAAGCTCACCGCGAGCTCGCGGGCCTGTTCCACCACGTGGTTGTTGGTGAGCAGATAACCGTCCGGCGCCACCATGACACCCGAGCCCGCGCCGCGGCGGCCGCGGCCCGTGCCCACGGCGATGTTCACCACCGCGGCGCCCACCGCCTCCACCACCGCCACCACCGCGCGCGAGTAGGCGTCCAGGAGCTCCGCGTCGCCCGCGGAGAAACCGCCGGGGCCGCCGGCGTCGGCCCCGGGGGGAACTGGACTGGGTTCGAGCGGATGATGCATGGGAATCCGGGGGTCGAGGGGCGGGGTATCATCACTAGATAATGACGGTCTGCCCTGATTCAAGACCGAGAGGATGCACATGGGCGGGGTATGGTTCTACGCCGCAGTAGCCGTGGCGGTGATCGCGAGTTCCTTGAGCGACTGGTACTTCATGGGCGTGCTGTTCCACGACAAGTACCTCGCCCACCCGGAGATCTGGCGCCGACCCCAGGGCGGTAAGGGCGAGAACCTGGCCGTCGCCGGGTCCACCCTCTTGAGCGTCGTCACCTGTTTCATGTTCATCCATATCGCGGCAGCCTCCGGGCAGCTCGCCTGGTGGCCCGCCTTCAGGCTCGCCCTCGGCCTGTGGCTGCTGGCGCCGCTGCCCCTCATCGTCACGAACGCGCTCTTCATCAAGTTCCATCCCTTGAACACCGTGGCGACGCTGCTCGGCTGGCTCGTGAAGTTCGCGATCTGCGCCGTCTCGGCCCACCTCTTCCTGGGGTGACGCCCGGGCTCGGGTAGAATCGGCGCGCATGCCCACGCCTTCGTCCACCTATTCCCTCAAACCCGGCGTGAGCCTCGCGGAGCGGACGACCTTTAGGGTGCCGGCGCGCGCCGCCTGGCTCGCGGAGGTCGAGGCTGCCGCCGCCCTCCCCGAGCTCCTCGCGCGTCCGGAAGTCGCTGGCCTGAAACTGCTGGCGCTCGGTGCAGGCAGCAACACGCTCTTCTCCCGCGACTACGACGGCTTGGTGCTGCACTTCGCTAACTCAGGGATAGAAGTCCTGGAGGACGGCGAGCCCGCGCGGATACGCGTCGCCGCGGGCGAGGATTGGGACGGCTTCGTGCGCTGGTCGCTCCAGCGGGGATACGCGGGGCTGGAGAACCTGATCTTCATCCCCGGCAGCGTGGGCGCTGCCCCCATCCAGAACATCGGCGCCTACGGCGCCGAGGTCGCGGAGTTCGTGGCCGAGGTGGAGGCCTGGGACCGGGAGGCGCGGGGATCCGTGCGGCTCACCAACCGCGCCTGCGAGTTCGGGTACCGCAATTCCGTATTCAAGCGC
>DATIEQ010000268.1:0-4264 GCA_035455665.1 Gammaproteobacteria bacterium
CTCCTGCTTCACCAGACCCTGGTAAGCATCTGGCTTCTTCAGCACCAGGTCCACCACGGCGGCGATGCCGGCGCTCGTCGTCACCTGGATCGCGGACCACAGGTGCCCGGCGATCTCCTGCGGGTAGACCGCGTTGGCGTAGCTCTCTTCCATGAACTTGCCATGCTGCACACCGCTCACGGAGACGTAGATGAGCACCACGTCCTGCACGGTGCGCGGCACGGCGCGCTCCAGGATGCGCTTCAGGGTGTCGCGGTCCTGGTTCATGCCCAGGTCGTTCATGAGCAGGCGCATGACCTCGCAATGGCCGGGGTAGCGCATGGTCTTGTAAGTCATGTTGCGCACCTTGCCGGCATAGGTCTCGGCCAGGGAGCCCAGGCCGCCGGAGGTGTTGAAGGCCTCGTAGAGCTTGCCTTCGAGCTGGATGGTCTCGAGGCCTTCGAGCGGCATCAGCGCCGCCTCTTTGCCGTTGACGATGCCGTAGCAGGTGTTGCCGTATTCGTTGATGACGCCGTCCGAGGACCAGGTGAGGGCGTACTTGGTCATGTTGCCTGGGTTCTGGGGCAGGGCGCCGACGCGCAGTTTCACGTCGTGGATCTCGTCGAAGTGGCGCATCAGTTCGTTGGCGGCGATGCTGATAAAGCCCGGGGCAAGGCCACACTGGGGCGCGAAGGCGGTCTTGGAGCCCTGGGCGATGCGCGTCACGGCGCGCGTCACTTCCACGTCCTCGGTCAGGTCGAAGTAGTGGAGGTTGTGCTTGCGCGCCGCCTCGGCCACCGGGGGATTGCAGAAGTAGGGGAGGCTGGAGATCACCGCGTCGGTGGGATGGGCTTTCAGGTGCGCCTCGAGGGCGGCCGCCTTGGAAGCGTCCACCTGATAGGCCTTGATGTTGGCCATCTTGTGATTGGCGACCACGGACTCGGCGGCCTTGCCGTTGGTGTCCGCCAAGTCGATCTGGTAGTCGCCGGAGGCGGCCAGGAGGCCGGAGAGCAGTGAGCCGATCTTGCCGGCGCCGAGGACGAGGACGCGATGCATCAACAGTACTCCTTGAAGAAGGCGGGAGGCCCGGGATCGTGGCGGCACGGGCGGTGGCGTGATGACGGGGTATACGCCGCCCAAAAGAGCGTAATTTTGCCACAAATGGCATATCCGCCGCACCCCGCGCTTTCCCGTGCCATGTGCGCCGTGTAGCATGGCGGGCTCACATGGACACGAAATTCCACCATCCCTGGAAGCCCGACAGCTGGCGCTCGCGCGTCGCTGGCCAGCAGCCCCTGTATCCCGACCCCGCGGCGGTGGAGCGCACGCTCGCCGAGATCAGCCGCCTGCCGCCGCTCGTGACCTGGGGCGAGGTGGATAAATTGCGCCAGCAACTGGTGGAGGCCGAGCGCGGCGAGCGTTTCCTGCTCCAGGGCGGGGATTGCGCCGAGAGCTTCGACGACTGCGCCGCCGAGCCCATCGCCAACAAGATCAAGATCCTGCTGCAGATGAGCCTGGTGCTGGTGCACGGCCTGCAGAAGCGGGTCGTCCGCGTCGGACGCATGGCCGGGCAGTACGCCAAGCCGCGCTCGGCCGACACCGAGACCCGCAACGGCGTGACGCTGCCGAGTTACCGCGGCGACCTCATCAACCGTGCGGGGTTCAGCGCGGCAGACCGCACCCCGGACCCCTTGCTCATGCTGCGCGGCTATGAGCACGCGGCGCTCACCCTCAACTACGTGCGCGCCATGGTGGACGGCGGCTTCGCCGACCTGCATCATCCGGAATACTGGGACCTGGACTTCGCGCGCAACTCGCCGCTGGAGGCCGAGTACCGGCGCATCGTGCAGTCCATCGTCGACTCGCTCACCTTCATGGAGACCATCTCCGGCCAGACCCTGGCCGAGAGCGGTCGCGCGGACCTGTTCACCAGCCACGAGGGGCTGCACCTGCTGTATGAGCAGGCCCAGACCCAATTCGTGCCGGAGACGGGGCGGTGGTACAACCTGGCGACCCATTTCCCCTGGATAGGCGCCCGCACCGCCGCATCCGACGGTGCCCACGTGGAGTACTTCCGCGGCATCGCCAACCCGGTGGCGGTCAAGGTCGGCCCGCAGATGACCGCCGAGGGCATCGGCGAACTCCTGGAGATACTCAATCCAGATGGCGAGCCGGGACGGCTGACGTTCATCCACCGCTTCGGTGCGAAGCATATCGGCGAGAAGCTTCCGCCGCTGGTGGAGGCGGTGAAGCGGCGTGGCCGTCAGGTGTTGTGGGTCTGCGACCCGATGCACGGCAACACCGAGAGCACCAGCAACGGATTGAAGACCCGACGCTTCGAGAACATCCTCGCGGAACTCGAGGCGGCATTCAGCCTGCACGAGCAACTGGGCAGCCATCTCGGCGGAGTGCATTTCGAACTGACGGGCGACGACGTCACGGAATGCACCGGTGGCGCCCGCGGCCTCACCGAGACGGATCTGGAGCGGGCGTATAAATCCCAGGTGGACCCGCGGCTGAACTACGACCAGGCGCTCGAGATGGCCATGCGCATCGTCGGGCGCATGAAGAAGTGATCAGCGCACTTCCCGGTAGCCACCGGGTCTCAGCCCCTCGAGCGACCAGTCTCCGATTGACCACCTTATAAGCCTTAGCGTCGGGTGGCCCACGGCGGCGGTCATGCGCCGAACTTGCCGATTGCGTCCCTCCGTCAGCACCAACTCTATCCAGGAGTCTGCGACGCGCTTGCGGAACCGGATGGGCGGATCCCGCGGCCAAAGTCCCTGCGGTTCGGGGATGCGGTGTGCCTCGGCGGGCAGCGTCGGTCCGTCCTTAAGCTCGACACCGGCCGCGAGGCGCAGCAATGCCTCGTCGTCAGGTATACCTTCGACCTGCACTCGGTAGGTCTTGGGCAGCTTATGGCGGGGGTCGGCAATGCGCGCTTGGAGTGCGCCGTCATCGGTGAGCAGCAGCAAGCCTTCGCTGTCCGTATCCAGCCGTCCAGCAGGATAGATCCGCTTGATGGGGATGTAGTCCGCGAGCGTCGGGCGGTCTTCGCCTGAGAACTGGCAGAGGACGCCGTAAGGCTTGTTGAAAAGGACCAGCATCGCAGTCTCCAGCACGGGCTGCGCGGGCGGGCGCGTGCTAAGATTTTGCCCGACAACAAGAGCGCGGGCGACCCCAATGAAATTCGACAAGATCCAGCCTCCCTCCGGCGGCGCGCAGATCCGCATCAACCCCGATTCCAGCATCAGTGTGCCCGACCAGCCGGTCATCCCCTTCATCGAGGGCGACGGCATCGGCGTGGACGTGACGCCGGTGATGAAGAAGGTGGTGGATGCGGCAGTCAAGAAATCCTATGGCGAGAAGCGGCGCATCGTCTGGGTCGAGGCCTATGCGGGCGAGAAAGCGCTCAAGCTCTACGGCAAGGATCAGTTCCTGCCGGACGAGACTTTGCAGGCCATGCGCGAGTACGTGGTGTCCATCAAGGGGCCCTTGGGTACGCCCACGGGCGGCGGCATCCGCTCCCTGAACGTGGCTATGCGCCAGACCATGGACCTCTACGCCTGCGTCCGGCCCATCCGCTACTTTCCGGGCGTGTCCACGCCCATGAAGGAGTCGGAGCTCACCGACATGGTGGTGTTCCGCGAGAACACCGAGGACATCTACGCCGGTATCGAGTGGGCGGCGGGCACCCAGGAAGTGCACCGGGTCATCAACTTCCTGCAATACGAGATGGGCGTGAACGCCATCCGTTTCCCCTCGAGCTCCGGCATCGGCATCAAGCCCGTGTCGAAGGAGGGTTCGCAGCGCTTGGTGCGCAAGGCGATCCGCTACGCCATCGACAACGACCGCGTGTCCGTGACGCTGGTGCACAAGGGCAACATCATGAAGTTTACCGAAGGTGCCTTCTGCAAGTGGGGGTACCAGGTGGCGAAGGAAGAGTTCGGTGCGGCGGATATAGACGGTGGTCCGTGGTGCAAGTTCAAGAATCCTCGCACCGGGAACGACATCGTGGTGAAGGACGTCATCGCCGACAATTTCCTGCAACAGATCCTGATGCGTCCGGAGGATTATGACGTCATCGCGACGCTTAACCTGAACGGCGACTACATCTCCGACGCGCTGGCGGCACAGGTGGGCGGCATCGGCATCGCGCCGGGCGGCAACATCGGCGACGGTTTCGCGGTGTTCGAGGCGACCCACGGCACGGCGCCCGGCTTCGCCGGCAAGGACCGGGTGAATCCGGGCTCATTGATCCTCTCCGCCGAGATGATGCTCCGCT
>DATIEQ010000269.1:0-6057 GCA_035455665.1 Gammaproteobacteria bacterium
CCAGGAAGTACATGGCGGCCAATGCGATCAGCAGCGAGAAGGGGACGGCGAGCGTCACCATCAGGGTGGTGGATATCTGCCGCAGGAAATAGTAGAGCACCACCAGCGAGAACAGGGCGCCCAGCAGGCCCGCGTCCAGCACGCTGGAGAGCGACTGCCTGACGCCGTCCGCCTCGTTGTCCAGGAAGAAGATGTTGACCCCCTGCATCTCCGGCTGGCGGGCGACCTCGTCCACTTCCTTGAGCACCCGCTGCCCCACCTCCACCATGTTGGCGCCGTTTTCCTTGAAGATGTCTAGGCCGATGGCATATTTGCGATCCAGGTGCCGTCCGTAACTGAGTTCCGGATTGTCGTACGTGACGTCCGCGATATCGCTGAGCCGCAGGTTGCCTTCGCCGACTCGCAGTTGACGGATGTCGTCCAGGGATTTGTATTCGCCGTTCACCTGCACCAGCAGGCGTCGGCCGCCCTCGGTGATGTTGCCGCCGCTCACCGCGAAGTTGCTGCGCAGCAGCGTCTGGTTGAGCTTGTTGAGGTCGACGTTATGGGCGGCGATGGCGTCGGCATGGAGCTCGAGGCGGATCTCCTGGGGCTCGACGCCGTACATATCCACGTGCGAGACGCCACTGACGCGCTGCACCCTGTCCTTGAGCAGGCGGTTCAGCATGTCGTAGGAACGCGTCAGGTCGCGGTTGCTGGACAGGCGCAGCTGCAGGATGGGGACGTCGGCGCCCGATTGCTTGAGCACGGCGATATGGCGCACGTCGGCAGGCAGGTCGGCGCGGATGGCGTCGACTTTATCCAGGACCTGCACTTCCTTCACTGCCACGTTCTCGTCCCAATCGAACTCCAGGTCCACTTCCGACTGGTTGGCATCGGAGGTCGAGGTCATGCGCTTCACCCCGCTCAGGGTGGCGAGCGATTCCTCGATGGGCTTGGTGATCAAGCGTTCCACTTCCTCGGGGCTGGAGCCCTGATAGGGCACCTGCACGCTGATGAAGGGGAACTCGATGTCCGGGAAGTACTCCAGCGGCAGGAGACGGGCGGCGATGGCGCCGATGGCGGCGAAACAGGCGAACACCACCATCACCGTGACCGGTCGTTTGAGGGCGAAGTCCGTCAGGTTCATGACGCAGCCGCTTCGCTGACGCTTGTGGCCTCATTCGCCGGCACGTCACGTTTCCGGTCCAGCAGGGCATAGGCCACGGGTACGACCACCAGGGTGAGCAGGGTGGAGAACAGGATGCCGCCGATGACGGTGATCGCCATGGGGGCACGGATCTCCGCCCCCTGGCCGAGACCGAGCGCCATGGGCAAGAGGCCCAAGGTGGTGGTGAGCATGGTCATGACGATGGGCCGCAGGCGCGAGCGGCCTGCCTCGACCAGCGCCGCATCCCGTTCCATGCCGCGCTGCCTGAGCTTGTTGACCAAGTCCACCAGCACGATCGCGTTATTGACCACGATGCCGGCCAGCATGATGAGGCCGATGAACACCACCACGCTGATGGTGGTCTGGGTGATGAACAGGGCAAACACCGCGCCGACTAGCGCCAGCGGCACGCTGAACATGATGACCAGGGGGTGGATGAGCGATTCGAACTGCGCCGCCATCACCAGGTAGACCAGGAATATCGCCAGCCCCAGCGCGAATTGCATGGAGCGGAAGGAACTCTGCATCTCCTCGTTCTGCCCGGCGACCCGCACGAACACGCCGGAGGGCAGGGACATCTTCGCCAGCAGGGCGTTGGCCTCCGCGGCGGCGCTGCCCAAGTCGCCCTGGGCGACGCTGGCCGAGACCAGCGCCACGCGCTCCTGCCCCACGCGGCGGATCTCCCCCGGACCTTCGTCCAAGCTCACGTCGGCGACCGCGGAGAGCGGCACCGGCTGGCCGCCGCCCGGGTTGATGATCAAGGCGCGGATGTCCGCCAGGCTCGCGCGCTCGTCCTCGCGGTTACGTACCAGCACGTCGATCTTGCGGTCGTGCAGGGTATAACGGGTCGCCACGTCGCCGCGGACCTTCGAGACCAAGGTGTCGGCGATGTCGCTGGAGAGCAGGCCGAGCTGTGCCGCCTTGGCCGCGTCGATGTGGATCTGGATCTCCGGCTGTCCGGTCTGCATGGTGTTCTTGACGTCGGCGAAGCGCGGCGAGGAGACGAGCAGCTGTGCGACCCGGTCGCTCACCAGCCGCAGGGTGTCGAGGTTGTAGCCGACGATCTCCACCTCGAGCGGCGTCGAGAAGGTGAAGAGGGAGGGGCGCTCGAACTTGTAGCTCACCCCGGGCATCAGCGCGAGCGTCGCCCGCAGCTCGTTCATGGCGGCGGTCTCGTCGCGGTGGCTCGCACCCGGCTTGAGCACCACGTTGAGGCTGCCGGTGTTCTCGCCGGCATCCACCGGGTTCGCATCCAGGCGGTTGCCGGTGCCGGCGACCGAATAGGTGGTGGCTACGCCCGCGAGCTTCGCCGCCGCCGCCTGCACCTGATGCACCGCCACGTCGGTCTGGGCGAGGGGCGTGCCCGGGGGCAGGGTGAGCTTCACCTGGAACTCCCCCTGCGAGAGCTGCGGGATGAGTTCCACGCCGAGCGTCGGCAACAACAACAACGCGATGAGCAGCGAGCCGGCGGCGATACCGAGCACGTGGGGCTTATGGGCAAGCGCCCAGCGTATGAGGCGCGGGTAGAGCTCCTCGAGCCGGCCGTAGGCGCGGCTGAAGCCGTTCATCACCGGCCTGAGCGGATAACCGAGCACGATGCCGAGCAGCCGCCCACCCTGGCGGCATCCGATCACCAGCCACGTGGCGATGAAGGTGAACGCGCGGCTGCCCGCGCGCGGGATATGGTAGAGGAAGCGGGTGACGCGGCCCTGGGGCAGGGCACGGGGCGGGTTCTCACCGCTGCCTTCGAGATGCAGTTTGTTGGAACCGGTGACGCTCAGGCAGGCGAGCATGGGGATGAGCGTCAAGGCGGCGAACAGCGAGAACACCACCGAGTAGGTGACGGTCAAGGATTGGTCGCGGAACAACTGGCCGGCGATGCCGGTGACGAACACCAGCGGGAAGAACACCGCGATGGTGGTGAGCGTCGCCGCGGTGATGGCGCCGCCCACTTCGCTCGTGCCCTGGCGCACCGCCTCCACGGTGTCCTTGCCCATGGCACGGTGCCGGGAGATGTTCTCCAGCACCACGATGGAGCTGTCCACCAGCATGCCGATGGCGAGCGAGATGCCGCCCAGCGACATCATGTTGAGGGTGATATGACCGGCGTACATGGCGATGAAGGTGGCGATCACCGATACCGGGATGGCGATGCTCACCACCGCCGTGGACCAGAGGTTGCGCAGGAAGAAGAAGATGACGAGCGCCGCCAGGCAGCCGCCGATGATGGCGGCGTTGATCACGTCGCCGATGGCCTCGGAGATGAACACCGCCTGGTCGTATTCCTTCACGAGCTTCAAGCCGGGGGGGAGGTGTTGGTTGAGGTCTGCGATCTTCTCGTCCACCACCTTGCCGACGGCGACGGTATTGGCGTCGCCCGCCTTGTAGACGGCGAGTTCCACGGATTCCTCGCCGTTGATGCGGGTGATGGCCTGGCGTTCCTTGTAACCGCGCTGCACGTCCGCCACGTCGCGCAGGTAGATCGGGCGGTCGTCATGGGTGGCGACGATGGAGTTCGCGATGTCGTCCAGGCTCTGGAACTCGTTGACGGTGCGCACCAGGAGCTTCTGGTTGCCCTGTTCCAGCAGCCCGCCCGAGAGGTTCACGTTCTCCGCCTTGAGGCGGTCCGCCACCTGGGCATTGGAGAGCTTCAGCTCGGCCAGCTTGCCCTGGTCCACCAGTACCTGGATCTCGTCCTCCAGGCCGCCGCTGACCTTGACCGCACCCACCCCGTCGACGGCTTCCAGGGCCTTGGTGAGGTCCTGGTCGGCATAGGTGCGCAGGTAGCGCAACTGCTGCACCACCGCGTCTCCGGCATTGGCTTGCAGCTGCGTGGGCTTGCCCGTGAGGCCGAAGCGCATGACCGGCTCGGTGGACGGATCGAAGCGCAGCAACACCGGCCGTTTGGCTTCGGTGGGCAGCTCCAAGGCATCGATCTTCTCGCGCACGTCCACGCCCGAGTAATCCATGTCCGTGCCCCAGGTGAACTCCAGGGTCACGTCCGATTCGCCGGGACGCGAGATGGAGCGGACCTGGCGCACGTTCTTGATGACACTCACCGCTTCTTCGATGGGCTTGGAGACGAGGTTCTCGACCTCTTCCGGAGCCGCGCCCGGCAAGTCGGTCCGCACCGTCAGCGATGGGTAGGAGAGTTCCGGCAGCAGGTTGAGCTTGAGGCGTGACAGGGACACGAAGCCGAACACGATCACCGCGAGGGTGAGCATGCCGATGGTGACGCGTCGTTCGGTGGCGAGCTTGACGATGCCGAGGATCTTGTGCGGCTGGTTCATACTCAGGCCTTGTCGTCCGCGTGGCAGTCATTCTCGGTGTCGTGTTCGTGGATCACCGCATAGGGCTTGAAGGCGGGGAGGGCCTCGCTGATCTGATCCTGGACACTGCGCTCGGCCTTCACGTCGTCGCAGAGCTTCAGGAATTCCTCCTTGAGAGGTTGGGCTGCCTCGTTGGCGTCGTGATCGATCTGTTTGCCGTTGGCGCCGGTGAAGAGGTCGCCCAGGGCTGTGGCCAGGATGCCGGGCGCCATGCGCCATGCCTTCCAGTCCGCGGCTTGGCCGCGCTTCTCCATGTCGCGCAGGTTCTGCGCGTATTGCATCAGCAGTTGCCGCTCGGCATCGGTCACCGGCACGTCCATGCCGCGGATCTTCAGGTCGCCGGCGGGATCGATCTCGGCCCGGCTGCCATCGTCGGCGGTGATCACGATGTCGACCCCTTCGATGTCGATACGGCCCTTGTCATGGGTGTTGATGCGGACATCCGCCTGCGCGGTGGCTGCAGCCAGGAGGCAGAGGGCAGCCAAAAGGCCCAATGACGCTTTCGATACGGTGTGCATGGTCATCTCCCTCTTCATACATAAGGGAAGGGTTCGCTCGGTTCAGACCGAAGGCACGGAGGGTCCGGCTTGGGAAGCCACCGCCTTCTGAGGTGTACCGTTCACCACTGCGACCTTGGTGCCGTCCTTGAGGCTGTTCTGTCCCAGCGTCACCACCGTGTCGCCGTCCTTGAGGCCGCGGGTGATCTCCACGTTGTCACCGTCGGTGTAACCGAGGTTCACCGCGGCACGATGCGCTACGCCGCCGACCACCACGTACACGGCCGATTCACCGTCCTCGGTGATGATCGCCGCGCGCGGCACCACCAGGGCGTTCTTGTGCACGTCATAGGTGATGCTGACGCGGCTGAACATGCCTGGGGCGAGCTCATGGCTCTGTCCGCGGACCTCCACCGTCACCTTGAACGTGCCGGTCTGCGGATCCACCACCGGAGAGAGCCGTGCCACGCGCCCGGTGAAGGCTTTGCCGCCGATCGCGTCCGCATTGAGCGAAGCGGTCTGGCCGGGCTTGATGCGGGCGAGGGCGTTCTCGGGCACGTACAGCACCGCGAGCAGCGGGTCGAAGTCGGTCACCACGTAGACCGCCTGGTTGGGGGTCAGCGTGTTGCCCACCTTGATGAGTCGCTTGGCGACCACCCCGTCGATGGGCGAGCGGATCACGGTGCGATCCAGGTTGAGCTTGGCGATGTCGTAACTGGCCTTGAGCACCGCCAGGTCGTATTTCACGCCTTCGAAGGCGTCGGCGCTGATCAGGTGCCGGTCGTAGAGCGTCTGGCTGCGGGCGAACTCCTGCTGTTTCTTCTCGTAATTCGCTTCGGCCTGTTCGTTGTCATAGCGGAGTTCCGTGTCATCCAGCCGGGCGAGGGCGTCGCCGGCGCGCACATGGCGGCCTTCCTCGGCGTAGATCTCGGCGACGGTGCCGCCGACCTTTGCCACCACGGAAGCCTCCTGGTCCGCCTCCAGTGTGGTGGTGCCTGCATAGGTGGCAGCCACGCTGCCTCGTTTGGCGCCCATGGCTTCCACGGGGATAGCAGGCGTCTCGTCCTTTGGGGTCTCCTTG
>DATIEQ010000270.1:0-6516 GCA_035455665.1 Gammaproteobacteria bacterium
TGCTGCGCAGCCGACCCTCTCGTCCCGACCTGCATTTAAGTGAGGGGTAGCTTCACTGCAAAGTACCGACGTTAAGTGGCTACTTTTCGAACACCTAACTAAGAAATAATCCATCATCACCGCCCGTGAATTAGAAATTCCTTTTCTCTAATGAGATTTTCTTTGGTAATAGTCAGATTGAATTGATATTCCTTTGGCATGGTCAAAGGCGGCTTCCTCTTCTTCGGATACATTCTTTTTCTTTCCTTATCAGGGTTTTTTACGAATCTTTGATAAGAGGCATAGGCCACCAAATCTCCGGCTACCAGCGGTATGCAGCTCTTGTCTTGGAAGGACAAAGTTCCGAGAGGATTTGGAGTTCGAGCTATCTTTACTTCGTTGAAAACCCTAGTGGCATCTGGAGCATTTTTGTGGCCACTTTCAAGCACTAGATTTACAGTAAGTCCTCTTTTAACGTTTCTTAGTTCGGGGGCAAAAGCACCCCTCATAAGATATTCAAGAGAATATCTCAGGCACATACCGTATTTAGAGTCCCGACGTTTTCTTTTTAAGGCAGGATCGTCGCAATATAACTCATCGTATTCATCATTCTTCAGAATTACCGAGAAACCAAGGATTAGATCGCCAACTATTGCGTTACGAATGGGCAGAAAAAAGGCTGCTCGCTTATCGTCGTTCCATCCGCGAAACTCACCTGAGCGATTTAGAAAATCTCTAGCATGTAATCCGTTTACTTTGAATTCTCTAAATACGCTCTTAATTTTTTTCTCTACTCTGTTCCATTGATGAGTATTCCCAAGATAGCCAGACATGATAGTTACTGGGGAATCGTCATGTGTGCCGCTCTCATCCATGTAGGCGGTGATAATCACAAGTAATCCATGTTTTTATATTCGAGTTAGATAACTGGGGCAGCGGACGTTTTTTGAGAGCGCGAGGGAGGGGCTAGTCTCTGCGCAATGTCTATGATAGGCGCGGGCGCGGGACTGTCACAAAAAATTCATATTTCCCCGGGTGCCCTCAACTGGGGCAGGGGCTAGTCTCTCTCCTAGGTCCGTGATAGGCGCTTCGAGGCCACCGCGCTGCGCTTTCCTGCTCCGCTTGTGGCAGTGGGTGGGCTTTCCTGCCCACCCGTTCGTCGCATGCGACGAACTACTTCGCGAGTAGCTTGTGGATCTCCTCGACGTCCCGGAACGTGAATGAATTGAGTTGGACGATGTGCGCTTGCTTGCGAAACAGCGGCGGCACCACGGCCAAGGCCTGTTCTCGGGTATCGACGTCCACCACCAGCCAGGCCTTGTGCACGCCATCCTTGCAGCCCCAGTCCGCGCGGGTGAGGAAATGCGAGCCGGTCTTGAGGAAGACCTCCACCGCATGGACGCAGGCGGTCATGGTGTCGTCGTGGGGGACCTCGATCAGGAAGCGCGCGCTCATCGGGGGGCTCCTTACTGATACCAGGGGGCAGACCACAATCTAGGCGACTGACACCGCAATATCAATGTGCAGAAGCTTTCGCGGCGCGTTGGGAAAAGGGAAAGGGGTCAGGTCCTGGTTTAATACATTATTCCAGTCGCTCTTCTATTCTGCACAAGGGGGAGGGGCTAGTAATCCGTCCGGCGCCTGTTGAATGATCGTCATCGTGGGGCGTACGGGATGAGCATGGGGACGCGGCGGCGATAGGCGGCGTAAGCCTCGGCGCCCAGTTCCTGGCTCAGCCAGCGTTCTTCCAGGCGCGCTTTCACCCAGAAGCTGAGCGTGAAGAATACGCAGGCGAGCAGGCCGGGCAGGGTGCCCTTGGCTGCCGCGGTGGCGTACACGGCCAGCAGCAGGCCGGTGTAGATGGGGTGGCGCACGATGCCGTAAGGCCCCGTGTCGACGATGTGGTGACCCGCCTTGCGCGTGACGGTGCCGGACCAGAGCCGTCCCAGGTGGATCCGCGCCCACCAGGTGAAGGCGAAGCCCAGGAATTCTGCGACGACACAGGCCCAGGCGCTGTACCAGTGCACGTGCCAGAGCCTGAGCGGACCTTCGTCGCCGTGGCTGGGGATCCCGAGGCACAGCATGCCGAGGAGCAACAGCGCGTGGTAGGGGAATTGCTCACCGAAGCTGGCGCGCTTCTCGGTGCGATTGCTCCAGCCCATGGCGCCGAACCACGAGAGGATCCAGAGCAGCCAAAGGCCTCTGATGAGTAGGCCGGGATTCAGCATGCTGCTTCCTTATGTCGCTGATTTTGAGGACAGGGGCGAGGCTAGCAATCTATCCGAGGCCTGGCCGCCCTTCCATGCAGACGCCCATTTCCGCGGGTTTGCAGGTCGTTGCCTTGGTCTATCAGGGTTTCCCCTAGGCGCATTTACGCGGATGGAGGGGGCGTATTCAGGCAATGCCCAATGTGCGTCAAGAGAGCGGACTGCTTTAATCATACGCGACGAAGACATCTGGCAATGGAATGTATGCGCCACATGGAAGTGGCAGACAGATCTCTTCAAACGGTGTCTCTAAACGGAATTAACGGAAGCTCATACAAGGAGTCGTACCATGCGTAAGTCAATCGCTCTCATGATCCTGATCGCCTTGCTGTCCTCGACGGCGTTCGCGACCACCAGCCCCCAGCAGAACACCCGTCACCCCGGGCGTATGTGCACCATCCTGCCGTGGGTCTGCATGCCCCATTAAGACTGGGGGAATGCCGGGGCTGGCTGGTCTTGAGTCCCGGACGCAGCGCTTAACGCGCGGGCGTCTGGGGTCACCAAGGCCAGCCGGCTGAGCCCAGGCCGATTCGCACGATATTTCCCGGCTTGATAGAAAGACCGGGAATCGCCCAGCGCGTCTCCTGCCAGGCGGCGCCGCAGGTCATGGACATCATTGGAACTGGTAGATGACCGTCTCCTGTTCGCCGTTCACGCCTACCACGTTCAGGTTGACGTTGGCTTGCTGCACCGGCAGTCCCGCGCAGGTATCAGGCATGGGGAGATCGGCGGAGGTCGAGGTGATCGACAGTATCAGGCCATCGGAGTCGCACGACAGGGTGGTATTTTGCGTCTGGTCGCCTGTGAACACGTTTACCGAGAGTTTCACCCGGGCGATGGCGAAGGTCGTGGGCAGGGTCCACTCCACGTGCAGCGTGCCGCCCAGGTTCGCATCGGCGATGCTGGAGCTGCTCAGGTTCGTGATGGAGATGGCCTCAGTGGTGAAGGCATTGGTATGCACGGTGTAATCCACCGGTGAACCGGACACGGGCGTCAGAGTTATCGTCATGGCCGTCCCGGCGGGGACGAGCGAGTTCAGGATACCGCTGTTCTGGAAGAATTCGTCTCGGTCAACCTCCACCGTAGTACCTGGGAAGGCTGGGTCGGGTGTGAAGGTGTCCACCTCCGTCCCGTTCTTCGATAGGGCGGTATTGCTGAACACACCGCCTCCGTCTATGGTGATCCCGCTGTAGAGATCTTTTATGGGGCGTATGTCGACGTTTATATCGGGGCCGTTGTCCGGGGCATTGGCGCCTTGATTGGTGCGCATCTCGGAATGCACATCCAGTTTGGCGGGCAACTGGTCGCCGTAGAACAACCAGCTGTCGTCACCCTGCTGCTTGAAGAAGAACACGATGCTCTGCGTCTCGCTGTTGGGGCCCTGGGTCCGGGTCACCGTGAAGTTGACCGTCGCGAGCCCGTTCACCGTATCCAACGCCAGGATGCTCTCTACCTGGGCCGCGAACGTCGGGCCCCGCAGGTCATTGGCGATGGAATCGGCGAATAGCGTCTTATCCAGCCCTTCGTCCAGCAGGTTATCGTCAAAGTAGGGCAGGAGATCCGCAGCGACAAGGTTGCTGCCTTCGTTGGTGATGGTGTTGCTGAAGGCGCTGAGCGTGGCGTTGATCGCGTCCAAGGCGGATTGCTGGGATGAAGTCGGCACCACTGTGCCCGTGCTGCTGCTGCTCGACCCGGTGGGCCCGGTGGTGGTGGTATCGACGCTCATGGACGAGGCATCCGTGTCATAGCTGACGGTCGAGGTCTGGGTAGTGGTGCCGTCGCTGATGCTGATCTCACCGGTATCGGTGTTGATGGTGGCCTCATCCAGCACCGCGTCCACGCCGGAGCCGTCGGCGGAGAAGGGGGTGTTGATGGGGTTGAAGGTGGAGGTGTCCACGCCGCTGCTCTGCAGCCACAGCGCCGTGACGTTCACCACCACGTTGCTGATGATCTGGACCTGGTCGGGAGTGGGGGGCGGGCTCGCACCCGGGTCCGAGAACCCGCTGTCCACCGTCGTCCCCTGCACGCTGTACCAGGAACGGATGATGAGGTCGGTGAGCGGATCGACGTTGATGACGGTCGGAGTGGCATCCGCACTGACGCTGTACAAGGTGTTGTTGATGTCCACTTGCACGGCTATCAGGAAGGGGGGAACGAAGCCCGTGGTGTTCAGCGTATAGCTGCCGTCGCCGGCGGTGCTGGTGCTGGTCGTTTTGCCGGTGCTGTCCACCAGGGTGATGGTCGCGCCACCGATGGCGGCGCCCATGGCGGCCACGCCGCTGATGGCGCTGGGCGGAGCCGTGACCCGCAGCGCGGCGCGCCCGCGGACCCCTTGCGCGGTCGCCGAGATGTGGCTGAAGCCCGCCCCGACGCCGGTGGCGACCCCGTTGGTGCTGTTGATGGTGGCCGCGCCGGTATTGCTGGATGACCAGGTGAAACTCACGCCGGTGACGGTGCGGCCCTGGGCGTCCTTGGCGACCGCGGTGAATTGATCAGTCGAACCCGCCTGTACCGAGGGCGAGGCCGCCTGGACGGTGATGCTGGCCACCCGGTGGGAGTTGCGGCCGAACGGTATCCGCGCGTCGGCGGAAGCGGCATAGAGCAGGCACAACAGCAAAAGCAGCGCGCCGAGACGCAGACGATTGGCCGGTGAATTGAGCGCGGACATAAGGACCCCCTGGATGCATCGAGTGGCTGCGTCGTGGCACCCCTTGAGGCTTCCCTGCTCAACAGTCAGATGAGGTGTACGAAACGCGTGGTTCTAACGCCGGGCAGATGCCCTTAGCGTTAAGTGTAGACGCATTATGCAAAACGGAATATATCCCTAAAGTCACACTATTTCTATTTTAGGAATCATCTGTAACTATTTGGAATATCTATAAATCAGTGGCTTGAAGCTTTGGCGGCGCGCTGCGGGAAGGTGAGGATACCGACGACGATCAGGACGATGAGCGTCCCTGAGGCGGTGTAGCGGCTCAGGGCCAGGCCGCCGTGGTCATGGGGTTTGTCGAGAAAGTCGCCCACCACCGCGCCCAGGGGGCGGGTGAGGATGAACGCCGCCCAGAAGAGCAGCACCCTGTTCACCTTGGTCCAGAAATAGACCGCGGCCACGATGGCGAGCAGTGAACCGAACACGATGGCCCCGCCGGCATAGCCGATGTCGGCGGTATCGGCGGTCCAGTCACCGAGGGCCGTGCCCAGGGTCTGGGAGAACATGATCGTCACCCAATAGAACATCTCCGCCTTGGGGGTGCTCACGGTGTTGATGGAGACGGAGCCCAGCGCCCGGTGCCAGACGAACAGCGAGGCCAGCACGCATGCCAGCAGCACGGAACTCCCGCCGGTATAGCCGATGCCGAGGGAGCGGTCGGCAAAATCCGCGAGGGTCGTGCCAACGGTGGTGGTAGCGATGATAGTGGCCCAGTAGAGGAAGGGGCGGAAGCCCCTGGCCTTGATCTGCGCCAACACGAAGCCGATGAAGATCACCGCGAAGATGGCGGTACCCACGAGATATCCCAGGTTCATGGACATGGATACGGTATCGCCGCCCGTCTCACCGAGGGTGGTGGCGAAGATCTTGATGACCCAGAAGACCAAAGTGACTTCCGGAACCTTGCTCAAGGCGTGCTCGGCGGTCGTGTTCATGGGCTTCCTGCAGCTGGCGGACGAGCTAGATAGTAAGGGGCGGGCGCTTGCGATGACAGGGTATGATGGCCTTGAAGCCGGCGGAACGAAACATATATAGAGTCATAGGGTCTATCCCTTCAGAGAACGGGGAGTCGTCCATGGGGTACACGATCTCATTAGTTTTCCTGGCGGCGGGCATCGTGTTCGCCGTCCTGGAGATGGCCACCTTGACCTTCTACTTGGCGGCGCTTTCCTTCGCCGCCCTCACGACCGCGCTCGCTTCCTGGTTGTACCAGCCGAATGGCTGGCAGGCGGCACTCGTCTTCGCTGTCGCCTCAGTCGTGGCGCTACCCCTCGCGCATCTCCTGCGTTTGCGCATGCAGGGCTCCAAGGCGGATCCGCTGGCGGACATGGATAAGGGCGCGCACGTGACCGTCGCCCAGATCACAGGCGGCCAGCTCAAGGTGAAGTACCGCGACTCGCTCTGGGAGGCGGTATGGGAAGGGAGCGGCACACCGCAGGTGGGCCAGCGCGCCGAGGTGGCCGCCCGGGATGGTGCACGCCTGCGCATCAAATCCGTCAATTAATCCAGTCCATCAAGGAGTTCAATCATGGGCTTTTCCACGATCATCGGTCTATTGAT
>DATIEQ010000271.1:0-4463 GCA_035455665.1 Gammaproteobacteria bacterium
TCGTCCTTCAACGAGATGACGCAGCGGCTCGCGGAAGCGCGCGAGGCGGCGCGCAAGAGCCGCGAGCAGGTGGAGAACGAGCGCAGTTATCTCGGCGCCGTGCTGTCGCGGCTGTCCTCGGGCGTGATCTCGTTCAACGCGGCGCTCACCCTCAAGACCGCGAACCCCGCCGCGAGCGCCATCCTCGAGGCGGACCTGCAACATCATCTGGGGCGCTCGCTCGCCTCGCTTGCTGGGGAGCCTTCGCTCCTCGGGCAGTTCGTGACCGCCTGCCGCATCCACCTGGACCGGGATGACCGGGAGTGGCGCGAGCAGATGGTGCTGAACAGCCCCGGCGGCCGGCGCATCCTCATGGCGAGCTGTGCGAGCCTGCCCTCCACCGGCGAGGTCCCGCCGGGCCGTGTGCTGGTGTTCGACGACCTGACGGCGCTCATCGACGCCCAGCGCGACGCCGCCTGGGGCGAGGTGGCGCGGCGCCTGGCCCATGAGATCAAAAATCCCCTCACCCCCATCCAACTCGCCGCCGAACGCGTGCGGCGGCGCTACCTGGGCGGGCTCACGGGCGAGGATGCGGACGTGCTCGACCGCGCCACCCACACCATCGTGCAGCAGGTGGAGGCCATGAAGTCCATGGTAAACGCGTTCAGCGAGTACGCACGCGCACCGGAACTGGAGCTCGCGCCCTTCGACCTGAACGCGCTGGTGCGGGAGATGGCGGACCTCTACCGTACGCGTGGGCCGGAACTGGACATCGCCCTGGAACTGGATGCGACCCTGCCCATGGTGCGCGCCGATTCGGGGCGGGTGCGGCAGATGCTGCACAATCTCCTGAAGAACGCCCAGGAGGCGCTCGAAGGGCGCGCGGATGGACAGTTATCGATCCACACCCATTACTTCCGCCGTGCCGACGAGGAGATGGCGGAGATCGTGCTGGACGACAACGGTCCGGGCTTCAATACTGAGATACTGGACAAGGCCTTCGAGCCCTACGTCACCAGCAAGCCGAAAGGCACGGGCTTGGGGCTCGCCATCGTCAAAAAACTCGCGGAAGAGCACGGCGGCAGCATCCGCCTGCAGAACCGCCCTGGAGGCGGCGCGCAGATCGTGGTGCGGCTGCCGATCACAGAAGACGCCCGCAGCAGCGCCCTGCTGCGGGGAATCGAACGCCGCAGTGGCGGCAGGAGGGAGGCGACATGAAGGCCTCACAGGTTCTGGTGGTGGACGACGAAGCGGACATCCGCGGCATGGTGCAGGAGATCCTCACCGAGGAGGGCTACGACGTGCGCGTCGCCGGCAACGCAGCGGAAGCGCGCGCGGCCCGCGCCCAGGCGGAGCCGGACCTCATGCTGCTGGACATCTGGATGCCTGACATGGACGGCATCAGCCTGCTGCGGGAATGGACCCGCGAAGGGGTGCTCGCCTTCCCGGTGGTGATGATGTCGGGGCACGGTACCGTGGAGACGGCGGTGGAAGCGACGCGGCTCGGGGCCGTGGATTTCGTCGAGAAGCCGCTGTCTCTCGCGAAACTGCTGCGCACCGTCGAGCTCGCGATCAACGCCGGCGAACCCGGCAAGAAGCGCAACCGGCGCAGCGCCGCCGCGATGCTCGAGCCCGTGGGCAAGAGCCGGCTCATGCAGACTCTGCGCGACCAGCTGCGCCGCCTTGCGCCCCACGAGGCCTCGGTGCTGCTCGTGGGCGAGGCCGGGTCCGGCCGGGAGACGCTCGCCCGTTACCTGCATTCCTTGGGCCCCCGTGCCGCGGGGCCGTTCGTGAGCGTGACGCTCGCGGGGCTCGGGCTGCGCGACGTGATGGAGGCCCTCTGCGGCCGGGAAGGGGCGGATGCGCCGGGCTGCCTGGAGCAGTCGCGCGGCGGCACGCTGTTCCTCTCGGACTTGAGTGACATGTCGGCCGAAGTGCAGGCGGCGCTGCTCGGCGTGCTGGAGCAAGGCGCCTACACCCGCGTCGGCGGTCACGCGGTGCAGACGCTGGATGTACGCCTCGTGTCCGCGGCGGAGCCGCGCATCGAGGCGCAGCTCGACCAGGGACTGTTCCGACGCGACCTGCATACCCGTCTTGCCGGTGTCACCGTGCGGGTGCCGGCGCTGCGCGAGTACCGGGAGGACGTGCCCGACCTCCTGCGCTATTACACCGATCTGCAGGTGGACCAGCAGAACCTCAAGTACCGCCGTTTCAGCGTCGCGGCCCAGAACCGCCTCAGGAACTACCCCTGGCCGGGCAACGTGCGGGAGCTCTCGAACCTGGTGCAGCGGGTGCTGATGCTGGGGGAGGACGGCGAGGTGTCGCTGGCGGAGGTGGAGGCGGCCGTGGCGCCGCTCGCCGCCGCCGGCGGCGAGACCCTCATCAAGCAGGACATCCTGGCGATGCCCTTGCGCGAGGCCCGGGAGCACTTCGAGCGCGCCTATCTGGAACAGCAGCTGCAGCTATGCGGGGGCAAGGTCGGAAGGCTCGCGGAGCGGGTGGGCATGGAACGCACGCACCTCTACCGCAAGCTGAATTCACTGGGGATCGATTTCAGGCAACTCGGCGGTGACGACGGGGACAACTGAGCTTATTGTCTGATGATGAGCGGTTCGATGTGGTTCTGGGCGAGTTTCGCCCGCACGCTGTTCAGTTCCTTCAGGTCCTTGATCGGGCCGATGCGCACCCGGTTCCAGGTGGCGCCGTCGTTCACCTGCACTTCCTGGATGCTGGACTCGACGCCCAGCAGTGCCAGGTTCGCCTTGAGCTTGTCCGCTTCCGCGTAGGTCTGGAAGGAGCCCACTTGCAGGATGTAGCTGCCCGGCTGGCTGACCGCCGCGGTCGCGTCGCCGGAGCGCACGTCCTTATCCTGTCCGGGGATCACCACCTGGAAGGACGGCAGCATCTTGTAGAAATCGAAATGGGTAGCGGTGCCGGCCGCCGGCGCGGCGTGGGTCGCCGGCGTCGCCGCCGCCGCCTTCCCCGTGTGTGCGCCGGCGTTCTTCTCCGCCTGCAGCAGCAGCGGCCAGCCTTTGTAGGCGGTGAGCCCCGCGACGATCCCCAACACGAACCAGCCCCAGCCCGGGAACCCGCCCGATTTCTTCTTCGGCTTGTCCTTCGGCTTGGGGCTGTTCTTGTAGTCTTTCGCCACGTTACATCGTCTCCGGCGCCGACACGCCCAACAGTGTAAGGCCGTTCTGCAGCACCTGCTGGGTGGCGAGCGCGAGCGTGAGGCGCGCGGCGCGGAGCTCTGCATCGTCCACCAGGAACTGGTGGGTGTCGTACCAGGCATGGAACGCGGTAGCGAGTTCCCGCAGGTACTGGGCGAGGAGGTGGGGTTCGAGACTCTTGGCGGCGGATTCCACCACCTCCGGATAGCGGGAGAGCTCCGCCATGAGGGTCCGCTCGTGGGCGCTGTCGAGGCGGCCGAGCGCGGCACTTCCCAGCGCCCGGTCGAAGGCGAGCTTGCGCTCGGCGCATTGGCGCAACGCACTCGCGATGCGGGTATGGGCGTACTGCACGTAGTACAC
The DNA here is from genome assembly GCA_035455665.1 of Gammaproteobacteria bacterium. GTDB lineage: Bacteria > Pseudomonadota > Gammaproteobacteria > Natronospirales > REEB76 > DASUBN01. Next base: position 3,510 of record DATIEQ010000271.1, read on the forward strand.
CGGGTTCTCGTTGCTCTTGGAGAGCGCCAGATCCACGTCGAAGGCGAGCTGGGAGTCGGACTTGCGCATGCTGAGGAAGAAGCGCGTGGCATCCTTTCCGACCATGTCTATCAGATCGCGCAGCGTCACGTAGCTCCCGGCGCGCTTGGAGATCTTCACCTCCTTGCCGCCCTTCATGACCGTCACCATCTGGTGCAGCACATACTCCGGCCAATCCTTGGGGATGCCCATCTCGAGGGCCTGCAGCCCGATACGCACCCGCGCGGTGGTGGAATGGTGGTCGGCGCCGTGCTCGTTGATGGCGCGGGGATAGCCGCGCTTCCATTTTGTCACGTGGTAGGCCACGTCCGGCAGGAAATAGGTGTAGCTGCCGTCGGACTTGCGCATCACCCGGTCCTTGTCGTCGCCGAAGTCCGTGGTCTTGAGCCAGAGCGCACCGTCCTTCTCGTAGGTATGGCCGCGGCGCACCAACTCCTGGATCGTCTCCTCCACCTTGCCCTCGGTGTAGAGGGAGGATTCCAGGTAATAGATGTCGAACTCCACGCCGAAGGCCTTGAGGTCGAGGTCCTGTTCGCGGCGCAGGTAGGCCACCGCGAAGTGGCGCGCGGCGTCGAGGTCGGCGGGGTCGCCCTTCCCCGTCCAGTCGCGGCCGTCGGCGTGCACCGTCTCGCGGTTGAGATAGCCGCGGGCCACGTCCTTGATGTACTCGCCCCGGTAGCCGTCCTCCGGCCAACCGGGCTGCTCGGGCTCGAGTCCCCGGCAACGGGCCTGGACGGAGAGCGCCAGGTTGTCGATCTGCGCGCCGGCGTCGTTATAGTAGAACTCGCGGGTCACGGACCAGCCGGTGGCGGTGAGCAGCCGCGCGACGCAGTCGCCCACGGCGGCGCCGCGCCCATGACCCACGTGCAGGGGGCCGGTGGGGTTGGCGGACACGAACTCGACGAGGGTGCGCTT
>DATIEQ010000272.1:0-4760 GCA_035455665.1 Gammaproteobacteria bacterium
ATAGGCGGGCAGGACCACCGCCTGACCGGGGATATCCAGGTTGACGCAGAACCACACGGCGCCGGCGATGAGTCCCGCCGCCGCCGGGCTCGGCAGGCCCTGGAAGTAACGCTTGTCCACGGTGCCATGGCGTACGTTGAAACGCGCGAGGCGCTGCGCCGCGCAGGTGGCGGAGAAGAATGCACCCATCCAGCCGACTTTGCCCCAGGCACCGCCGTAATCCACCATGCCGCGCAGCGACCACTCGTACATGACGAGGGCAGGGGCGAGACCGAAGGACACCATGTCCGAGAGGCTGTCGTATTCCTTGCCGAAGGCGCTCTCGGTGTGGGTGAGGCGCGCGATGCGTCCGTCGAGGCCGTCCATGATCATGGCGGCGAACACCGCGACGGCCGCCGGTTCGAAATGGCCTGCGATGGCGGCGACGATGGCGTAGAAGCCGGCGAAGAGCCCACCGGTGGTGAACAGGTTGGGCAGCAGATAGATACCCCGTCGGCGTGGTCCCTCGCCCTCCGCCGTACCCGGTAGGTCCTCGTCGACGCCGACTTCGGTGTCCACGTCGGGGTCGGGGGTCATCTGCTTCTGCATATCTGGAATCTCATGTGCCGGTTGGCTGACATGATGCCACGAACACGTGGGACTGTCTCAGGGCTTGCCTTTCGCCATGCCATTGCGCAGCGTCGCGCCGACTTTCTCGATGAGCGCAGCGCGGGCGGCGGCCCGCCCTCCCTTGATGACGGGCTTGCCTGCAGCCATCTCCCGGGCGAGCTCCGCCGCGAAGGCGCCGCTCTGTATCTCCTTCAGGAGTTCTCCCATGGCGGTGCGGCTCGCTGCACCGACGACCCGCGGGCCGCGGGTGTAGTCGCCGTACTCGGCCGTCGCCGAGATGGACTCGCGCATGCCGGCGATGCCGCGGGCGTAGATCATGTCCGCCATCAGCTTGATCTCGTGCAGGCAGGAAAAATAGGCGATCTCCGGAGCGTAGCCTGCCGCGACTAAGGTGTCGAAGCCGGCGGCGATCAAGTGCGTCAAGCCGCCGGAGAGCACCGCTTGCTCGGCGAAGAGGTCGGTCTCCGTCTCCTCCTTGAAGCTCGATTCGATGATGCCGGCGCGCCCCAGCCCGAGCGCCCAGGCGTAGGACAAGGCGAGCGCCCGGGCGCCGCCGCTCGCGTCCTGATGGAGCGCGACGATGCCGGGCACACCGTGCCCGGCCGCGAATTCCATGCGCACCTGTTCGCCGATGCCGTTCGGCGCCACCATCACCACGTCCAGGTCGGTGCGCGGCTTGACGCGCCCATAGTGGATGTTGAATCCGTGGGCGAAGACGAGCGCCCCACCCTTCTTCAAACGCGGCTCGACCGCCTCGGCATAAACCTGAGGCTGGACTTCGTCGGGCACGAGCATCACCACGAGGTCCGCCCAGGCAGCCGCCTCCGGGGGCTCCAGCACCTCGTGCCCCGCCGCCATGGCCGCCGCTCTCGACGCCGAGCCCGCGCGCAGCCCCACGCTGACGCTCACGCCCGAATCCTTGAGGTTCTGCGCCTGGGCCCGGCCTTGCGCGCCGAAACCCAGCACCGCCACGCGGCGGCGCTGGATCAGGGAGGGGTCGGTATCGGCGTCGTACAAAAGGCGCATGGGACTCGCCGCCGCGCTAGGCTTGGGTGGGCATGGCCGTTAGAATACGGGCTTTCCGGGATAAAACCTACAAGACATGCGCGCCTCCCGCTTCCCCCTGAACACCGTGAAGGAGACCCCGGCCGACGCGGAGACCGCGAGCCACAAGCTCATGCTGCGCGCCGGCATGATCAAGAAGCTCGCCGCCGGCATCTACACCTGGACGCCACTGGGGTACAGGGTGCTGCGCAAGGTGGAGTCCGTGGTTCGCGAGGAGATGGACCGGGCCGGGGCGCTCGAGTGCCTCATGCCCGCGCTCCAGCCGAAGGAGCTGTGGGAGGAGACCGGTCGTTGGCAGAAATTCGGCGGTCAGCTCCTCAAGATCAAGGACCGCAAGGAACAGGAATATTGCTACGGCCCCACCCACGAGGAAGTCATCACCGACTGGGCGCGCGCCGAGCTCAAGAGCTACAAGCAGCTGCCGCTCAACCTCTACCAGGTCCAGACCAAGTTCCGCGACGAGATCCGGCCGCGCTTCGGCGTGATGCGTGCCCGCGAGTTCATCATGAAGGACGCCTACTCCTTCCACCTGACCGCCGCTGACCTCGCGCGGGAATACCAGAACATGGTCGACACCTACGGCCGCATCTTCACGCGCCTGGGACTCAAGTGGCGTGCGGTGAAGGCGGACACGGGTGCCATCGGCGGCAGCGCCTCCAACGAGTTCCACGTACTGGCGGATTCGGGCGAAGATGCCATCGCCTTTTCCACCGGTTCCGACTACGCCGCGAACGTGGAGCTCGCCGAAGGCGTGGCGCCCGCCGGCGAGCGGCCGAAACCCTCGACCACGCTGGAACTGGTGGACACACCGAACCAGAAGACCATCGAGGATGTGAGCGCCTTCCTCAAGGTGGCCCCGAAACACTGCATGAAGACCATCCTGGTGCGCGGCAGCGAGGGGCTCGTGGCCCTGTGCCTGAGGGGCGACCACGAGATGAACGAGACCAAGGCCGCCAAGCTCCCGGAATTACCCGGGGAGTCGGTGCTGGCGAGCGAGGAAGAGATCTGGAAGGCCATCCACTGCAAGCCCGGCTTCATCGGCCCAGTGAAACTCCCCGCGAACGTGCCCGTGATCGTGGACCGCGCCGCCGCCCAAGTCGCGGATTTCGTCTGCGGCGGCAATGAAGCCGGCAAGCACTACCGGGGCGCCAACTGGGATCGGGACGCGCGGGTGACCCGCGTCGCGGACCTGCGCAAGGTGGTGGACGGCGACCCCTCACCGGACGGCAAGGGCACCCTCAAGATCGCTCGTGGCATCGAGGTGGGCCATGTGTTCTCCCTCGGCCAGAAATACGCCGAAGCCATGGGCGCGAAAGTCCTGGACCAGCAGGGCAAGCCCGTGACTCTGCAGATGGGTTGTTACGGCCTCGGTGTCAGCCGCGTGGTGGCAGCCGCCATCGAGCAGAACCACGACGAGCGCGGCATCGCCTGGCCGCTCGCCCTCGCCCCGTTCCAGATCGCGCTCCTGCCCCTCAACATGGCCAAGTCCGAGAAGCTCAAGACTGCGGCCGAGGACCTCTATAAGGAGCTCACCGCGGCAGGCTACGACGTGCTCATGGACGACCGGGATTTGAGGCCCGGGCCCATGTTCGCGGATGCGGAACTGATCGGCATCCCCCACCGGGTGGTGCTATCGGAACGGGGGCTGGATGCGGGCACGGTTGAATACAAGGGCCGTCGCGACGCGGAGAACCGCGACCTGCCACGTGGCGAGCTCTTGGCGTTCCTCAAGAAGCAGCTCAGCGCCTCTTGATGCGACGCGCACCGGAGACGCTCCTCTTCCTGGCCGGCCTCGCCCTCGCCGGCAGCGCCCAAGCCCAGAAATTCACGCAGCCCGACCCGGGGCTCGTGGCCCTGGTGCAGAAGGCTGAAGCTGACACGAGCGAGTTCCAGGACAAGTACGACGCCCAAGTCTGGCTCACGGACATGTCGCGGCGCCTGACGGACATCGTGCCGGACGCAGCCGAGCGGACGCAGCTCCTCAAGCTCATCCACTCCGAGGCGAGCCGCGCCCAGGTGTCTCCCCAATTGGTGCTCGCCCTCATCGAGGTGGAGAGCCGCTTCGATCCTTACGCGGTGTCCCGCTCCGGCGCCGTGGGCCTCATGCAGATCATGCCCTTCTGGCTCAAACTCATCGGCCGCGACGGCGACAGCCTGGTGCACGCCCCCACGAACCTGCGCATGGGTTGCACCATCCTCAAGTACTACTTGGACAGGTCGAAAGGCGATATCCGCGAGGGACTGCAGCGCTACAACGGCGCCACGGTGGGCATCGATTACTCGGATCAGGTGCTGAAGGCGCTCAGCAAGAAGTGGTATTGGAATTAAGCCAAGGCGTATACGGCGCCAACTTATTTCGTGCTGAACGTCGTCGGTATTTGCGTGTCGCTCACATCGTTGGCCTCTACGCCCTGCACTTTCGCGGCGGGCGGCCCCCCCCACAGCCAATCGATCAGCTCATTGACTGCGTCTGCCTCGCCGCAAGCCAATACTTCCACGCGGCCGTCGGCCAGGTTCCTCGCATAGCCCGTGACGCCAAGCCGGCGCGCCTCCTCCGCCGCGCTGGCGCGATAGAACACGCCCTGCACCCGGCCCGAGACGAGACAGCGCTTGCAGACCTGCATACTGAGGATTCTAGCGGAGCCAAAAACAAACAGGGCCCTTTCGGGCCCTGTTCGCATTCATCGATGCCTAGGCGTTATTGACCAGCGGCGAACTTCTTGTCCTTCTTGTCGGCCTTGTGACCACGCCAGGCGCCGCGGTGCTTGGCATAGTCGGCGGCGGCGTCTGCATCGGCCTTCGCAGGGTTCTTCGTGACGTCGAACTGCTGCTTCGGATAGATGAGGTCCGCGTGTTTGATCTTGTCGGCGTTGGCCTTGTAGATCAACGGCCACTCGTAGGGGTTGCCGTACACGTCGGACTTGCCGGCGATACGCCACAGACTGTCGCCCTTGACCACGCTGTAGGTCATCTTGGCGGCCTGCAGCTCGGCCACGAGGGCCGCCAGGATGTCATAGGCGGCCTTGTTGTTGCCGGCGGCCATATCGGCCTGTGCCTGGGCGAGACGCGCTTGCTGGTCGGCGTTC
>DATIEQ010000273.1:0-7658 GCA_035455665.1 Gammaproteobacteria bacterium
CGAGACGCCGGCTGAGAGATTTGGTCAATGTGTTGCGTCGATCCATTGAAATCGCAGCCGTTAGCGGACATTCAGTTCTTCGTGGCAGGTGCCGCCGCAGCATCCGCATCGAGCTTCAGCACGTCCAGCCCTTGTTCGAACACCACGTCCACCGGGATCTTATCCTGAGTTAGCCGGTCCAGGTCCGCTTGCAGTTGCGGGGCGATGACGCCCTGGGTGTCGGTGAGTTTCTTGGCGGCCGCGTAGTCGCCGTTGCCCTGTATCTCCAGGAGCTTCGCAGACAGGGCTTTCACTGCTTCACGCATCTTGGCCGGATCAACCTTGTACTTACCCGTGGCTTCGTCGCGGCTGAACGCGCCCATGTCCTTGAAGAAGCTGAAGCGCACCATGTTCGCCTTGCCGTGGGCATCGCTGGCGCCGAAGCGTACCGAGCGGAAGATGCTGGCGAGGAAGGTGACGTAGTTGTCCATGAGCTTGGACTTGTCGAGCTCGCCATGATCGGCGAGCCATTCCACCAGGAAGAGGCCCAGCACGTCCGCCTTGCCTTCCTCGAAACCGGAATACTGTTCCTTGAGGGCGAGGCGCACGGTGCCTTTGCGGTTCACGGTGTTCTTGATACCGAGGCCGTGGGCCACCTCGTGGAACATGGTGTTCTGGAAGAAGGCGTCGAAGGTCACGTGCTTGAGTTGGTCGGGAGCGATGAGCTCCTTGGCGATGGGCATGAGTATCTTGTCGAACTTGGCGTGGATCACGTTCTCCATCTGCAGGCGGCGCGTGCCCTTGCTGAGCTGTATCTGCTCGTCGTTGGGCAGGTTGGTGGCGATGGTCTTGGCACCCTGGTTGGCGTCGCCGGCGTAATAGATGGCGTTATAAGCGCCGAGGTCGGAGCTCGTGCCGGGTTTCTCCGTCTTGTAGCGCGCCGGCACCGGCAGGTCCTTCTGCAGCTCGGGCAGGAACTGGGCGTAGTGGACGAGCTTCTTGGACCAGGCCATGTCCTTGAGCAGCACGAAGCATTCGTAGGAGGCCTTGTAGCCGTAGAGCTGGTCCTCGTAGGTTTCGATGGGTCCGATGATGAGGTCCACCGGATTGTCCTGCACGTCGAGCCAGGCGAGATCGCTCTCGCGGAACTGGTCGGTGAGCAACGACTGGGCGCGCAGTGCCAGGTATTTCTTGAAGCTCGCGTTGTCCGAGAGGGCGGAGGCCTCGTTCAGCAGCGCCGCCGCGCGGGCGAGTCCGTCCTTGTAGGCATCATGATAGGGCAGGGTGACGAGCGCGCCCTTGCTGCCGCGGCGGAGCAGGGTGTAGAGCCCCGCCTTGTCCGGCAGACCCGCCTTCTCGAACTCCGCCTTGGTCATGTCGGTGGGGTAGAAATTCGCGCCCGAGGGCTTCTGGCCGATGCCCGCCACGAAGGGCCGGTCCCCGTTCAAGCGGTCCCAGGGACCGTAGTTGATCTCGGTGTAACGCCGGGTGGCTTCGTCCTTGATGCCGGCCAGGAGCGCCTGCTTGTCGCCGTAGGTCTGCTGCCAGTAGAGATCGTCCATGATCTGCGCAGCCTGGACGAGCTTCGCCAGCATCTGTCTCTGGCGCGCGTCATAGCCGCTGAGGTCCGCGCCGAGAGCGACGGTCGCGTAATCGTCGATGTGCAGGGCCGCGTAGGACAGCGCAGCCTTGGGGTTGGAGGCTTTCGTCGGCGCAGTGGTGCTCGCCGCCGGGACGGCTTCGTTCGGGCTCTTGCCGCATCCCATGACGAGAGCGGTGGCCAGGTAGGCCATGATCCATTTGCTGCGGGTCGAATCCATGCTCTCTCCTGGTGCGCGTGATTAATCCCGGGGTCTGCAGGGGGCAAGTAGGGGCTCTAAGGCCTTCAATCAGGAAACGCCGCCATGACGGGGCGGACTACAGGTGGGCATCCAGGTAGTTTTCCAGGGCGTTATAGCTGCCCGGCTCGAAATCCGTGAATTGCACCCCGATCCGGAACTCGTCGCCGCTGCCCGCCCGCACCGATACCACCCGCCCGAACAAGCCCAGTTTGCCCTTGCTTTCGGGTACCCCCGGCAGGACCACCCGTACCCGGATCTGGACCTCGTGGGCGGCCTTGGTCTCCACCCCATGGGGGGTGATCCGGGCCATGGTGGGCTGATCGCAGAGAATCTGTAGGCCAGTCAAGGAGATATTGGCCGCGATGGCCGGGAAACTGCTGCCGTCCTCCCCGATTATCCGTATCGAGTGTTCCGTCTCGATACGGTCGAAGGTGCGTTTTTCTTCTGCCATGGGAAACCGTGCCCCCCGGACGGACGGCCTATTGTAGTGGCTGCGTATGGCCTGTGACAGAGCGGCCCCAAGCCTTACAGGGCTTCTAATCGCTCCTAGAAGGCATCCGTGGAAGGACTTTGTCTTCTGCTATTCGGCGCGTTTCAATTGGCAGTGCGACGGGACTCGTAGTCGGGTGGTCAGAGACATGACAGCCAGATGAGGCTGCTTGGATGTCATTAAAGTTCTAGGTGAGGTAGAAGCTAAAATACTTATATTTAGTAAGTAGATAGACTACTAAAACACTATATTGGATTAACTTCGTGGAACCTTGCAAAAGGGCAGGCCTGTCGGCTGCGAATGACTTGGAGTCAATCCTGGGATCCATAATATATGACATAATATACATTATGCGCATTTCACTCAAGCCTAGTAGTAGAAGTCCGTCACGTCGCCCGGGCGGCCTACGTAGCCGCAGAAGTCGATAAGCGACCCGTTATCCAGCTCTTTCACACGCGTCAGGTAAGCCTTGCCGGGGACCGGGCCCTTGCTGTTCACACAATCCCCCTTCGTGACCAGATCGGCGGGCACCGGGGCCACGGCCACCACCACCACGTGACGCCAGTACGGTGGGTCGTCGAAGGTGTCTTCCGGTACCGTGGGGGCTACAGATAGGCGGGCTTGAGAGGCACAAGCTGCCAGTAGAGCGAACGAGAGCGCGACGAGAAAGTTCCGAGTGTCCATTGGCCACCTCCATGTGGCTTTATCCAGTCCGTGGTGAAGACCTAAGTCTCGGTAGCAATTAAAGCAGGCCGGGCGATCAGCACCCATCGGGCGCTTCCGGGTTCCGCATCCGTCGCGGGCTGAGATGGTCCTAGGGGAAGGGATGAGGGCTGTAACCGCCCCCGCCGGCTTAGAGGGGCTCAGTCCGCTGGCGGTAGCGGACGTTCCGAGCCGCCAGGTAGCCCAGGGCGAACTGGAAGCAAGCCTCGTGGCGTCCCACCTGTTCCGGCGGATGCACACCGACTTCCGTGAACGTTCCATCCAGGAGGAGGTTGGCGGCGGCAGAGCAGGTGAAGCCGGTGGTGCGGGACATGGAAGAGAACCCGGTCTTGGGGTCGAACTCGTCGTAGAGGTCCCAGACGTGGCGTAAGCGTTGCCCACCCTCCTCGCCTTCCACCGTGACCCGCATGACGGTGAACTCCGGTTCACCGGGTTTGAGCTTCCATTGGTCGATGAGCAGCTTGGCGGTGAGGTCCAAGGGTTTGACGCGTGTTCCCCCTGCCTCCAGGGTTTCCTCGCTGAAGAAGCCGGACTGTTTAAGGGCCTCGATGAGGGCGATGTGTCCGGGATAGCGCAAGGTCTTCTCGGACATGTCGGGGATGTGGGCCATGGTCTTGAGGAGCGAGCGCAGGCCGTCTGTATTGAAGGCTTCGAGCCTGCCGGCATGCTCGAAGTCCCGCATCTCCCGTTCGGTGAGCGCCGGCAGAGTGACCACCTTGCCGCCCCGTTGCAGGCGCGCGGGACGGGTGTATTCCTCGATCACGTCGACGGGTGAGAACGGCGCCTTGTAGAGGAACGGCGGTTGCGGGTCCTTGGGGAGCCCCCCCACCAGGCATTCGAACCGGGAGACCTTCATGCGGGCGTCGTGATAGCCCAGGATGAGGTTGTCCATACCGGGTGCCACACCCACGTCCACGATGACGCGCACGCCTTTCTTGCGCGCGAGCGCGTCGAGTTCCAGGGCGTCCTCGGGGAAGAACGAGATGTCGGCCACGTCCTTGCCTGCCTCGATGAGCGTACGCAGGGTGCGAAAGCCCATGAAGCCGGGCACGGCGCAGACCACCAGATCGAAGGGTTTTACGAACGCCGCGAGCGCAGCGTGGTCGTTGCTGTCCAACGGCTGGGTCTTGATCCCTTTCGTCGCGAGTCTCTCCAGTGCCGCAGTGCTCAGATCCGCCGAGGTCACGTCGTGCTTCGCGGCCAGGTCCTGGGCGATGACGGAGCCCACCATGCCGGCGCCAATCACGCCAATCGTTGCCATAAACCGTGTTTCCTATATCGGGGTTGGATCTAGTTTGAATCGCATTCTTCTCAGACGGCGGTCGCTTCCTCGGAGACGATGCCGGGGATATCGAGACCGACCTCAGCCGGATCCACCATGCCCTTGATGCCCCATTTGTCCGCGAGCTTGTCGTCCGAGAGACTGGACAGGTTCAGCAGCGTCCTCGGGCGCATGTTCTCCCCGTCCTCATCCCGCAACAGCAGGATCACGGGCTTGAGCCGAGAAGTGAGGTTGGAAGACACCACCATCGCCACGGCGCTCGACTGCAGTTGGACGATGCTGCCCACCGGATAGATCCCGAGACAGCGGATGAACTCCTGCACCAGCTCCCGGCCATATTCGTTCGCACCTTCCGAGCGCAACACGCGCAGGGCTTCACCCGGCGTCTTCACGGCCCGGTACAGGCTGTCACCCGTCAGGTTGTCGTAGGCATCGACCAGTCCCACGATCCGCGCAGGCAGGGAGACGGCATCGCCGGACAGCCCGTCGGGATACCCGCGGCCATCGACCCGCTCGTGATGATGCATCACGATATCCAGCACTTCCGGCGGGAGTTGCTTGCTGAGCTTCAGGACGCCGTAGCCGTCGGACGGATGCTTCCTCACCAGCATGCGTTCTTCCTCGGTGAGCTTGCCGGGTTTGTCAAGCACTTGCGGCGGCGTGCGCATCTTGCCCACGTCGTGCAGCATGGCACCGAGGCCGAGCTTGTTCAGCTCGTCCTCCCCCATCCCCAGGTGGCGGCCGAAGGCGATGGCCAGGATGGAGACGTTGAGGCAATGGTTCGCCGTGCGCTCGTGTTTCTGCCGCAGGTTGGTGAGCCAGAGCATGGAATTCGGGTTATGGGAGATGTTATCCACCAAGGTTTCAATCACCGCCTTGCTGTCTTGCGTGTCCAGGCTCTTGCCCATGCGTACGTCGTTGAGCACGCGACTGACATTGGCGCTGGCCTTGGTCCGTACCTGCGCCGTCTGTTTGATGTCGGTGGTGAAGGCGGTCTTCTCGGCCTGTGAGAATCCGACAGCGGTAGTGCCGGCGGCGCTGGGAGTGCGGCGGATGAGGCGGTTGTCCGCGAGCTGGGGACCCTTCATGTCGTCCACGTAGACGTACTTGCAGCTCTCACGGAGCTTCGTCAGGTCTTCGTCCGACTCGATGATGAATCCCTGAAACAGGAAGGGGCTCTCGACCCATGGCCGGTCAAGTTCCGCGACGTACATGCCGGTGCGCAGATTGATCACATCGACTTTGCGGAGCATGCGCCTGTCGCCCTTGCCTCAAAAGACGGACACCCCGGCGCCTGCCGGAGACGTCCAGACCTCGATTGTCCCCCAAGCTGAGGATTATCCACCCAAAAGCCGGGTTCAGGCCAGCGGGCGGGTTCAGCCCGAGATTTCTTCGCTCACGATCCCGGGTAGATCCAGCCCCATCACCAAGGGGTTGGCGAGATGATGGATACCCCAGATCTCCGCCGTTTCGCTCTCGGGGAAGGATGCAAGGTCATACAGCGGGCGAGGCCGCGGGGACTTGCCGTCTTCATCACGGAGCTGCAGCACGACGGGCTTCAGCCGTGCTTGCGGGTTCGAGCCGACCACCATGACGACCGCGCCCGAATTGAGTTCCACCACGCTGCCGAGGGGATAGGTACCGAGGCAGCGGATGAACTCCTGCACCAGTTCAGGACCGTACTCCTCCCCTGCTTCCACATTCAGCCGGCGCAAGGCCTCGGAAGGCGTCATGGGTGGCCGGTAGCCGTAGTCACCCGTCATGGTGTCGTAGGCATCCACGATCGCCACCATGCGCGCCAGGGGTGGGACGCTCTCGCCGAACAGGCCATCAGGATAACCGTTGCCATCCGCGCGTTCGTGATGGCGATGCACGATGCTCAGTACTTCCTCTGTCACCTGGCCGCTGGCCTTGAGGGCGGCGTAGCCTTCGCGAGCGTGCTGGTGGACGATCTCGAGCTCTGTATCGCTGAGTTTCTCGGGTTTCTCCAGCATCAGCGGCGGGATGCGTGTCAACCCCAAGTCGTGCAGGATGCCTCCCAGGCCGAGGGTCAATATCTCCGAGCGCTTCTTGCGCAGATGCAGGCCGAAGACCATGGAGAGTATGCAGGTGTTCAGGCAGTGGCAGCTGGTGTGCGCATGTTGGAAGCGCAGGTTCACGAGCCACAGGAGCGGGTTGGTGTTGCGGCCCAGGTTCTCGAACATTTCCAAGACAGCACGTTTCACGTCGTCGAGATCGAACGGCTTGCCGCTGCGCATCTCGGCCGCCACGCGTTCCAGGGCCACGCGCGCGCGCGCATGCAGATGCGCCGCCTTCTGCACTTCCGCGGTGAAGGCGGACCTCGCGTCGCGTTGTCGCTGGAGTTCCTTGATGACAGTCGTCGTGACGTCGCCGCCCATCGCTTGCCGGTTAGCGGCCACCGATGCGCCCTCCCCCGTTACCTGTCTCGCGCCCAGGACGAGGGACGCATGCCGCTCCCATCGAAATGCTTTGCATCACACCCACCCCCTGCGGCTGCACCCTCCGCTCCACGACCCCCGTCGAGCTTGGATGCGGCATCATCAGCGCGTGGATTATGCGACATATTCACTGTTTTGAAATAGCCTGTAGCACGGTCCAGCCGTCGTTTCGTGGGCGAAAGGTTTTTGAGCGAAACACCGGGACTGTGCAAACGTGCTGTTGGAACGTCTCGCTATAGCCAATGGCGCGCTGCCCAGCCGACGATTTCCAGCGGGCGCATCAGCCAGCTGCGCCGCGCCCAGCGGCGCGGCCGGATCTCTTCGCTCGCCTCGAGATCCGCTTCGAAACGGCGTTCCAAGGCACGCGCCAGCGCCACGCTGCCGCTGGCGAGGTTGAGCTCGTAATTCAAGAAGAAGCTGCGATAGTCCAGGTTCGCGGTACCGATACTGCTCCAGTCCCCGTCCACGGTCACCGTCTTGGAATGCAGCATGCGCGGCAGGTACTCATAGATGCGCACCCCCGCTAGGAACAGGTTGGCATAGGCGGCATGGGCTGCCCATTTGGCCAAGTGCTGGTTGTTCTTGCGCGGCACCAGCAGGCGCACGTCCGTGCCGCGGCGCGCGGCGCGCATCAGGCTTTGCCGCGTGCGATAGTCCGGCACGAAGTACGGCGTGGTTAGATAGATCCGTTTCTGCGCGCCGGCGAACTTGTCTGCGAATAGGTCGCGCAGGAATAGGCGCCCGCGCCGCGCATGGCTGCTGATGAGCATGTGGCCATCATCCGTGTAGCGGACCGCTGAACGTCGGCGCCGTTGACGCCAGAAGGAATCGAACAGGCTCTGCAGGTCCCGAGCAAGCCGTCCGTGCACTTCCAGGTGGGTATC
>DATIEQ010000274.1:0-2195 GCA_035455665.1 Gammaproteobacteria bacterium
GGTACAGGCGCCGGAACAGGGTCGGCAGGGACTCCTGCTCGTTGTACACCGGGATCACCACGGAGAGCTCCGGTGCGGCGGTGGATCGCTTCTTCGCCATGGGACCGCTCCTTAAACCTTGTTCGCCAAATTCGATGCAAAAGGCCATCCATGGCCTTTTGAATTTCGCTTCGCCGCGGCGCATGTCCGCGGCTCGCTCCGAAAATCAAATACAAGAGTATTTGATTTTCGATGCGTCCCCTCCCTGGGGCGCTTGGCAGGATGATGCATCACAGACTGCCTCATCCTGCCAATGAAGCCTTGAGCGCCTCGCACACCCGGTCGACGTCGGACATCTGCATGGCCGGGAACAGCGGTAGCGTGACCGTCTCACGGCCGATGCGTTCCGCGTTCGGGAACTGCCCCTCACGATAGCCCATCTGGCGGTAGAAACTGAACTGGTTGAGAGCCTGGTAGTGGATACCGACGCCCACACCCCGGGCGTGCATACGCTGCTTGAGGGTAGCGCGGTCCAGGCCGTACTTCCCGTAGAGGGGTAAAGGCGTGAACATGTGCCAGCTGTGTCCGGCATCCCCCTTGGCAGGCAGGACGGCCAAAGACTCATCCGCCAAGAGCTCGAAATAGCGCTGCGCGAGCGCGCGGCGTCTCCGGTTGAACTCGTCCAGATGCCGCAACTGGCCGATGCCGACGCGGGCCGCCACGTCGGTCATGTTGTGCTTGCTCGCCGCCTCGGTCACGTCCATGGTGCCGTCGGGGAACTTGGTGATGCCATGGAAGCGCAGTACCTCGAGGCGCTTCGCCTCCTCCGCCGTCGCCACCGACACGGCGGCACCCTCGATGGTGGTGAGGTTCTTGTTGGCGTGGAAGCTGAACACCGCTATGTCGCCGAAGGAGCCGACTTTCTTGCCTTTATATTCGGTGCCGATGGCCTGGGCCGCGTCCTCGATGACGCGCAGCCCGCATTTCTTGGCGAGAGCGTAGACGCCATCCAGATCTACCGCGAGCCCATTCAGGTGCACCGGCATGATGGCGCGGGTCCGCGGCGTCACGGCCGCGGCGGCTTGGTCGAGCAGCAGCGAGCGGCTGCGCAGGTCCACGTCCACCAGCACCGGCTTTGCGCCGACGCGCACCACCACGTTCGCGGTGGCGGCGAAGGTCATGGCCGGGACGATCACCTCGTCGCCGGGGCCGATGCCCGCCATGACGAGCGCTTCTTCCATGGCGCCGGTGGCATGCAGGTAGCTGCGCAGGTACCGCCCGCCACCCAGGTAATCGGTCAGGCCCTTCTCGAACTGCTCAACCATGGGACCGGAGGTGATCCAGCCAGAACGCAGCACCTCGGCCACCCCCTGGATGGTTTCCTCGTCCAGGCTCGGCCGGGTGAACGGCAGGTAGTTGCTGCTCATCTCTATAAGAAGCCTTAGCTGCGCGCCACGAGGAAAACGCCGACGATGATGACGGCGATGCCGGTCAGCCGCAGGGCATTGACCGCTTCGCCCATGAAGGCCCAGGCGATGAACGCCGTCACCACGTAGCCCAACGACAACATCGGGTAGGCGATGCTCACCTGCACCCGCGACAGGGCGAGTATCCACACCACCACGCTCACGACGTAGCAGGTGAGACCACCGAGGATGTGGGGTTCGAAGGCGAGCTTCAATCCCGCCTGGAAGATCGTGGAGGGCGAGAGCTGGATCACGCCCAGGTGGCGCACGCCCGCCTTGAGCAGGAGTTGCGCAGCGGCGTTCAGCATCACGCCGGTGATCACCAGCAGGAAACTCACCAGGTTCATGGCTTCCTCACGACGACCCGTTGTGGATCACGCCCGATCTCCGTCATGGGCAGGCCTTCTTTCTGCATCTCCGCGTAGGTGTCGAGCGGCATCACCGCCAGCGCCGCCTTGTCCGCCCGCCATTGTGAGGCAAAAGCGTCCCGGTCCGGGATCCATCGCGCCGGTTCCTGGCCGATGCCGAACTCCAGCTCACCTTTATAGTGGGCGATGATCAGGGTGCGCCCCAGGTAGAAAGGCAGCGACTGGGGATAGTCGTCCAGGCTGTAGAACGGCGTATCGGGCGTCACATAGGCGGCGATCTGCACGGCCAGCGGCCGCTGCGAGTACAGCGGCGAGAACGCCTGGGCGCCAGCGGCGAGTGCCTGCGTCGCGAGGAACATGCCGAGGGCCGTCACCACGAGCG